>DMWU01000087.1 GCA_003483125.1 Erythrobacter sp.
CGTCTCACCCAACAAGGCGCCAAGCCCCTTGCCAAGCTTCTTCTTTCGATCGGCTGCGCTGCGCGAAGGCACAGAAAAACGGATCGGGTCGCTTGAATCGCTCATGCCGCTTTCCTTTCGCGTGGCAAGCGGCCGATCAATTCGCGCGCTAGCCCGATATAGGCCCTGCTACCCGGGCAGGAGTGGTCATAGACCAAAGCGGGCAAACCATGGCTAGGCGCCTCTGACAAGCGGACATTCCGCGGGATCACCGTTTCAAATACCAGGTCGCCCAAACATTCCCGCACATCGTCGGCGACCTGGTCGGTAAGGCGATTCCGACGATCGAACATGGTTAATGCCACACCCACAATGCCAAGGTTGGGATTGAATGCCTGTTGGACGCGCTCAACTGTCTGTAGAAGCTGGCTTAATCCCTCAAGAGCGAAGAATTCGCACTGTAGCGGCACTAGCAGTGTGTCTGCAGCGCACAACGCATTGAGTGTGAGCAAGCCCAGAGAAGGTGGGCAGTCGACGAAGCAAATGTCATGCCCCTGGTGGTTCTCTAGTGCACGTGACAAACGCGAAGTGCGCTCTTCAACTGAGACTAGCTCTACCTCTGCCCCACTCAAATCCACTGTCGCAGGTACGATATCGAGGCCAGGGATCGAACTTGGAACAATTGCATCTTGAATCGGAAGGTCATCTACCAGAACATCGTAACTCGATGCGGTTCGAGACCCGCTACCAATTCCCATCCCGGTCGAGGCATTCCCTTGCGGATCAAGGTCGATCAGCAGGGTACGCCATCCCGTTGCAGCCATTGCGGTCGCGATATTTATGGCGGTCGTAGTCTTGCCCACCCCACCCTTTTGATTTGCAATGGCAATCGTGATCATCCGCCAAGACCCCTGATACAGAACAAAGCGCTCATTTTGCGCTGACGATGATGCCCGCTTCGGGATTGGTCAATGATTGTTCCACGTGAAACAATTTGCGACTCTTCGCGGGCAGCTCTCGTAGTTCTTGGGCTGCCGAACGCCCCTTGGGCAACAGATAGATGGTCCTGCTTGTGGAAAATGGTGCGGATAAGCTGAGTAATTTGGGCAATGGTGCGAATGCACGTGCCGAAATAACACTTGCCTTGAATGGCTTCACCAACTCCAGTCGCCTTCCTTCAACACGGCAGTTCGTCAGCTCCATCTCCTCACACATACATTCAAGCCACTCCACCCGTCGCGCTCTCGATTCCACCAGAACCATCTCATTTTCCGGTAGAATTGCGGCAATCACGAGTCCAGGAAAGCCTGCGCCAGTGCCGAGATCCAGCCAAGGGCCCGGTGTTTCACGTGGAACAAATCGCAGCAACTGCGCACTATCTGCAATATGGCGCTGCCATATTTCTTCGACCGATCCGCGTGAGATTAGATTTTGTTTCTGGTTTTCCACTTTCAGCGCCGAGACAAGGTGTACCAGGCGATCAACTGCCGCGGCATCGGCCAATGTATCAACAAACTGTCGCGCGCTAGCTTCGTCTGTAATCATGCTGCGCGCTGCCTACGCCTTGCATGAACGAGCAAAGCTGAAAGTGCCGCAGGCGTAATGCCTGAGATCCGACCGGCAGCTGCGAGGGTTGCCGGCTTCGCCGCTTCAAGCCTCTCGACCATTTCGTTTGAAAGTCCAGGTACTTCGCCGAAGGGAAAATTGCTCCCAAGTTCAACAGCTTCGCTTGCGCGTAAATCTCGCAATTCTGCGTCCTGCCGCGCCAGATAGGGCGCGTAGGCCGCATCTTCCGCCATCTCCCTAACCAACTCGTCGCCGTGGTCGAGGCCATCCTCCAGCCAGGGTTCCAGCTCCACAAAGCCTATCCCATCGTGGCGAAGCCATTCTTCGATGGTTTTGTTTCCCCCATCCCTGCGTACGGGTAGGCCTGAATCCGCCAATTCCTTTGCTGGCAGTTTTCGCGCGAAATACTCGTTTATGCTGCCGCGCCTCTGCTCACGGGCCGTGAACCACGACGCTCTTTCCTCAGCGATACAACCAGCCTCCACGCCTAGTGATGTAAGCCGCGTACTGGCATTATTTGCCCTCAATCGCAGCCTGTACTCGGCCCGCGCTGTTAACATACGGTAGGGCTCGCTCACTCCCTGCAAAGTCAGGTCGTCGACCATGACCGCTATATAGGAATTTGCGCGATCGAGTTGTGGGGCCGCCTTACCACTAACCAAAGCGGCTGTATTCAGGCCGGCAATGAGGCCCTGTGCCGCCGCCTCTTCATATCCTGTCGTGCCATTGAGCTGTCCCGCACAATAAAGCCCGGGTATCTGGCGCAGTTGCAGGTCGCTAGTGAGAGCGCGGGGATCAATATGGTCATATTCCACTGCATATCCAGGAACTTCCATCTTAACTTGCTCAAGTCCAGGCATGGCCTGCAACATGGCAAGTTGAACCTCGGTCGGAAGCGATGTGCTGATACCATTAGGGTAAACCAGATGCGTAGAAAGCCCTTCGGGCTCCAAAAAGACCTGATGCCCATCCCTGTCACCAAATCGGTGAATTTTGTCCTCGATTGAAGGGCAGTAACGCGGCCCCATTGCATCGATCGCACCTGTAAACATAGGTGAGCGATGTAAATTCGCGCGAATTACATCGTGTGAGGCCTGGGTTGTACGCGTGATTGCGCAGAAAACCTGCGGATTGGCTCGCTTTTCTGTAAGCGGCGACATAGTCCAGTGATCGTCGTCTGATGGCTGCTCTTGCAAAACCGCCCAATTTATAGTCCTTCCATCAAGGCGTGGTGGTGTGCCGGTTTTGAGCCGCGCCATGGGCAATTTCGCTTCGCGCAACTGCTCAGCGAGCCGTTTCGCTGCATTTTCACCAATTCGACCACCCTCAAAGCGTTCCTCACCACGAAAAAGCGCCCCACCAAGGAAGGTACCTGTGCAAAGAATGACCGCCTGTGACGAAATGGAACTTCCGTCGGCCAGATCCAGCCCGCAAACTCGCCCACCTTCAAACCGCAGTGCCGCAGCCTCACCCTCAATCAGATCAAGCCCATCCTGCGCGTGAACTACTTGCTGCACAGCAGCCTTGAACAATATGCGGTCCGCCTGAACTCGTGGGCCCCAAACTGCGCTGCCCTTTGACCGGTTAAGCATGCGGTAGTGGATCGCGCCGGCATCGGCCGCACGACCGATCACGCCGTCAAGCGCGTCAACCTCGCGCACGAGATGTCCCTTGCCCAGACCGCCGATGGCAGGATTGCAGCTCATCGCCCCAATCGCGGAAAGATCGAAGCTGACAAGTCCAACACGCACACCCATGCGCGCAGCGGCGCAAGCCGCCTCGACACCGGCATGACCACCGCCGACCACGATTATGTCATAGCTTCGCATTCCGCGCCCGATAGTGGAGACACTACGGCACGTCAAAAGATCAATGTTTCACGTGAAACGTCAGGGACAACTATTTCCCGATACAAAACCGGCCAAAAAGCGCATCCAGCATGTCTTCGGTTGTTGCCCGCCCAACAAGTCTATCGAATGATATCCGCGCGCGGCGCAGGCATTCGGCAACAAGCAGCAAGTCAGTATGTTGTCCCGCATCCGCCAGGGAATCTCGTGCCTCAACCACTAGCGCATTCTGCCGCGCATTGAGTGCTGCTTCACCCGGCTTTGGCATCGCCTTGCGTGCTTCTTCGACCAAGGCTTGCTTCAATTCATCGATATTGATCCCCTCCAAGGCCGACAAGCGAAACCTTGGGTCGCTCTTGGCTATATGATCGGCTGAATCGACCTTGGCTTCGATCTCCCAGGCTTCCACGCCTGCCTCACCTTCAGGCCCGAGCCACAGGACAAGGTCAGCCCGTGAGAGCTGGTCACGAGCTCGCACTATTCCGATCTCTTCGATTTCATCGCCACTCTCATCGCGCAGGCCGGCGGTATCGATGAAGGTGAACGGTATACCGGTAATTGCAACCGAACGCTCAATCACATCGCGAGTTGTTCCCGCAATTGGAGAGGTAATCGCTGCTTCACTTTCCACTAATATGTTGAAAAGCGTAGATTTTCCTGAGTTTGGAGGGCCAGCAAGAACTACTCTGAACCCCTCCCCTAATCGCTCGGCCCTTGGTCGATTGGTCCATCGATCAAGCTCCTGTGTCAGTTCACCCAGGCGGGTTGTATAATCCTCAGATACCTCAGAGACATCATCTTCGTCAGAGAAGTCGAGTGCAGATTCTACTTCTGCGGACAGTGCAAGAAGGTGGTCGCGCCAGCCCTCGACCTTTGCTGAAAAACCACCGCCTGCCATCGCCATCGCGGAGCTTCGCTGAAGCTCGGTCTCGGCATTCAGGAAGTCTGCCAAACCCTCCGCCTCGGCCAGGTCAATCCTGCCATTAGCAAAGGCCCGTCGGGTAAACTCTCCTGCTTCCGCAGGCCGCAATCCTTCAATTCTCGCAAGGGCTGACTCGATTGCGGCTACTACGGCACGGCCACCATGGCAGTGAAACTCTGCCAGATCCTCACCCGTTGCTGTCCCTGGTCCCGGAAACCACAGGATCAAAGCGGAATCGAGCAGCTCGCCTGTATCGTCGCGCAGCTGAGCGAGGCTTGCATGCCGCGCGTCGAACTTGCGACCCGTCAATCGCTCGATCGCGATGGATGCCTTTGGACCACTCACCCGGATGACTCCAATGGCTGCGGGCGGCGCACCGCTTGAAAGGGCGTAAATCGTATCGGTCATGATCAGGGGGTTATTCTGGCCGCGCTACTCAATCATCATCGGATCGCTTGGAAGATTTTCCAGAAGGCGTGTCAAACCCACCTCGCATTCCGCCCTCCATAAAGCTTTGGAACATCTTCAGGCCAGCCTGCCCCATTGGCGCCAACTGCTTGGCAAACTCCTGCAACTGCTCGGGATTGGAAACACCTTTCATCGCCTTCGTCATCGAATCCACATATGCACTATTCGCCTTGGATACGTCAGGCAGGCCCATAAAGGCGCGCGCCTCCTCTGGTGTGCAATCAATCTCTATATTGACCTTCATTTCCGTCTCCTCGGCCAAAACATTCACCTGAGCCTGTCACACGGGGTTGGCAAAGTCCATCTGCGCGGAATAGTTAGGGTGCAACAGTCCAAGGAGAAGCCCATGCCGACAAATGCAAACGCCCCGACATTGAGTGGAGATGCACAGATCCCACTCTATCTTGCCCGTCCTGCTGGTGAAGCGAAGGCGGCAATCATAGTCATACCTGAGATCTTTGGTGTGAATGGCGGTATTGCAGGAAAATGCGATGCTTGGGCTGAACAAGGCTATTTGGCGGCGGCGCCCGACATTTTCTGGCGTTTTGCACTGGGCGAGGAGTACGATCCCGATATTGAGGACCATTTCCACAAAGCGCTCGACAATATGGGTAAATATGATGCCGACCAGGGCGTACGCGACCTGGAGGCGGTGATCCACTTCCTGAAGGATGAAGGCGTCGCCAAGGTGGGTGCGGTCGGTTTCTGCCTGGGTGGACGCATGGCCTATATGATGGCGACCCGCACCGATGTGAGCGCCAGTGTGGGCTATTACGGCGTGATGATCGACCAGATGCTGGGTGAGTCGCATGCAATCGCCAATCCTCTGATGCTGCATATTCCCACAGCCGATCACTTTGTCGGACCGGAGGCGCAAAAAGCCATGCATGATGGGCTTGGCCCCAATCGCCATGTCACGTTGCATGATTATGAGGGTCTTGATCATGGCTTTGCCGCTCAAGGCGGAAGTCGGCGTAATGAGGAAGGTGCACAATTGGCAGACAAGCGGACCAGCGACTTTTTCGCGGAGCATCTCGCATGAGTGGAGCAGTTAAGGGCATCGCCAATTGGCACAAGGTCATTGAGGGTGGGAGTGATCCGCAAGCCCTCGCCGAGATACTGCGCGATGATGCAGTCTTTCACTCACCCGTCGTGCATACGCCACAAGAGGGCAAGCCGATTGTCATGGTCTATCTGACCGCCGCTGGCGCCACATTGGGCAATGACAGCTTCACCTATCTTCGCGAAGTGGTGGATGGTGACACTGCCGTACTGGAATTCACCACCGAGATGGACGGAATCCATATCAACGGGATCGATATGATCACCTTCGATGAAGAAGGAAAAATCATTAATTTCAAGGTAATGGTGCGACCGCTCAAGGCCATGAACAAGGTCTGGGAAATGATGGCCGCGCAATTGAAGCGCGCCGAGAACGCTTAGCCCCCGGCGCGCAAACCTTACTGATTCATCGTTTCGAAGAAGTCTTCGTTAGTCTTCGAATCCTTCATCTTGTCTAGCAGGAACTCCATCGCATCGACTGTGCCCATCTGCATGAGGATACGGCGAAGTACCCACATCTTCGATAGCTTGTCCTTGTCGACCAGCAGCTCTTCCTTACGCGTGCCGGATTTGCCGACATCGAGCGATGGGAAGACTCGCTTGTCTGCAACCTTGCGGTCGAGCACGATTTCAGAGTTACCCGTTCCCTTG
>DMWU01000047.1 GCA_003483125.1 Erythrobacter sp.
GTGCGAAATTTTTATCCCGACGCTGCTCTCGGTTACCGACAACATCGTTGATGGTCAGGTCGTGCACCCGCAAGACGTGGTGATTACCGATGGCGAAGACCCCTATTTTGTTGTCGCAGCGGACAAGGGCACGGCACGATTCTCAGATGTCGCCAATGCGATCGCGGAGGAAGCGGGCTTCTGGCTGGATGATGCGTTCGCGAGTGGCGGCTCAAACGGCTATGACCACAAGGCAATGGGAATTACGGCGCGCGGCGCGTGGGTTTCCGTGCAACGACATTTCCTAGAGATGGGTGTCGATGTTCAGAAGGACACTGTACGTGTCGTGGGATGCGGCGATATGTCGGGCGATGTCTTTGGCAATGGTATGCTCCTGTCGAAAGCAATCAAGCTGGTCGCCGCATTTGATCATCGCCACATCTTCATTGATCCCGACCCCGATCCGGCAAAGAGCTGGAAGGAGCGCAAGCGGCTCTACGACCTCCCCCGTTCAAGCTGGGAAGATTATCGAAGCGACCTGATTTCAAGGGGCGGGGGAATCTATTCGCGTGGTGCCAAACGGATCAAGCTGTCCAAGACTGCTTGCGAGGCTCTGGGAGTCGAGGAAGAAGAATTTGAACCCGATGAGTTGATCAGCGCAATCGTGAAAAGCCCCGTCGACCTGATCTGGTTCGGTGGGATCGGCACCTACATAAAGAGCAGGGCCGAGAACAATATCCATGTCGGTGATCCTGCCAATGATGCCTTGCGAGTGAATGCAGATGAAGTTCGCGCCAAAGTCATAGGTGAGGGTGCCAATCTGGGAGTAACGCAAGCCGGACGTATCGACTTCGCGCTGAGCGGCGGGCGTGTGAACACCGATTTCATCGACAATTCGGCGGGCGTCGATTGCTCCGACAACGAGGTGAACATCAAGATTGCTCTCGCCGCAGCCCGGCGCGCAGGCGAACTGGGCGAGAAGAGGCGTAACTCCTTGCTCGTGAAGATGACCGACGAGGTTTCCGACCTTGTACTTGAAGATAACCGATCGCAGGCACTCGCCTTGTCGATTGCCGAATCGGGCGGTGCCAAATCCGCCGCTGCGCATATGCGCCTGATTGAAAAGCTTGAGGAAACAGGCGGGCTTGATCGCAAGACCGAAGGCCTTGCCGATCACGAAACATATTCGCGCCGCGCAAGTGATGGGACAGGGCTCACGCGCCCCGAGCTGGCAGTGCTTCTTTCATCGACCAAGCTCGCGATCCAGGATTCGATCGAGCAAAGCGTGCTGGTCAATGATGAGGCGTTATTGCCACTGCTGGTCGAGGCGTTCCCCAAACCGCTACAGAAGGGCTTCGGCAAGCAGCTTGAAGAGCACCAGCTGCGCAATGAATTGATCGCAACCAAGCTTGCCAATCGCCTCGTCAATCGCCTTGGCCTGATCCATCCCTTCGAGTTGGCCGAAGAAGAGGGGGTCAGCCTCGCGCAGATTGCCTCGGCTTATGTAACCGTTGAGCATTTGCTTGGCCTGGAAACATTGTGGGAGGCCATAGAAAGGGCAAATATGCCCGAAAGCGCACGCCTGCTCCTTCTCGAGCGGTCTGCCGCAGCAATAAGTTCGCATATGGCTGACCTGCTGCGCCAAAGTGGCGGTTCGCTTGCGCCGAGCTCGGACATAGAGATGCTTGCAGCAGGCGTTGAAGAGCTAGCCAAGTCCTCAGACCGATTGCTAACGCCTGCGGTTCGCGCTCGATTTGACGGGTTGCAGGAGCAGTTCGCCAAGGCGGGTGCGCCGGCCAATCTTGCCTCTCAGGTCGTACATTTGTTCGAGATTGATGGCTCGATCGGCCTTGCTGGATTGGCGCGCGATAGTGAGACTGAGCCAGGTATGCTTGCAAGCGCCTTTATCGATCTAGGCGCGCGACTTGGCCTCGATTGGGCGCAACATACTGCGGAAAGCATGACACCTTCCGATCCTTGGGAGCGGCTGCTCGTCAATGGTTTGGCGCGCGATTTCCAGCATATGCGAATAGATTTTTTGCGCCGTCGCTGCGGCCACAAGGTCGGCATACTGGCCTCTGTCGAGAGATGGGCCGATACCAATTCAGATACTGTCAAACAGTTCCGCACGATGATTGACCGTGCCCAGGGTCACACCCCTGTTGCCCCTGCAATGTTAGCACAGGTGGCGATCCAGGCGAGAAATCTGTTGGAGCGCTAATGCAGCTATATTGGGCCCCGTAGCGGCTCAAGAAAGCTTGACGCGAGCCGGTTTTAAGTCAACCCATGCCCGCCATGGATAGTGCAGACATTGTTATCGTGGGAACGGGGCATGCAGGCGCCCAAGCGGCAATCGCGCTACGCCAACAGGGTCACGAGAACAGCATATTGATGCTGGGGCGCGACAGCGAACCGCCCTATGAGCGGCCTCCGCTCTCCAAAGAATATATGGCAGGTGACAAGCCCTTCGAACGGATCCTGATTCGGCCGCCTCAATTTTGGGAAGACAAGAATATAGACCTCCTGCTCGGTAGCGCCGTTTGCGCGGTCGATTGGATGGGGCACGAGGTCGAACTGACCAGTGGCGAGCGTATCGGCTATCGCAAACTTATCTGGGCCGGAGGCGGGGATCCGAGGCGCCTTTCTTGCCCCGGGGCCAATCTCAAAGGCGTCTATGCCGTGCGCGACAAACGCGATGTCGATGCGATTATGGCAGAATTGGAAAGTGGCGCGAAAAAGGTCGCGGTGATTGGCGGCGGCTACATCGGACTTGAGGCGGCTGCAGTGCTGCGCAAGCTAGGCTGCGACGTTATCGTGATCGAAGCGCTTCCGCGCGTATTGGCACGCGTTGCGGGTGAGGAGCTATCTCGATTCTACGAGGATGAGCACCGCAAGCAGGGCGTCGATGTCAGGCTCGAAGCCAAGGTTGAATCGATCGAAGGTGAAGATGGTCATGCCACGGGCGTACGAATTGAAGGCGAAGAGGTAATAGCCTGCGATCTTGTGATCGTAGGTATCGGCATCATTCCAGCAGTAGGCTCCCTGATTGAAGCAGGGGCTGCCGGATCGAATGGTGTCGATGTCGACATCTATTGCCGCACTACGCTTGATGACATTTATGCCATTGGCGATTGTGCCGTTCACGCCAATCCCTTTGCCGACCAGGCAGTGATCCGGCTCGAATCCGTTCAGAATGCCAATGATATGGCGAATACGGCGGCGCGGGCGATCATGGGCGACAAGAAACCGTACCATGCCCTGCCCTGGTTCTGGTCGAACCAGTACGATCTGCGCCTGCAAACCGCAGGCCTCTCTCTCGATCATGATGAAACAGTGCTGCGCGGCGATCCGGCAGATCGCAAGTTCACCGTGGTTTATCTGAAGGAGGGGCGGCCTATCGCCTTCGACTGCGTCAATAATACCAAGGACTATGTCCAGGGGCGTAAGATGATCGAATCCGGGGTCGACGAAATCGACATGGCCCAACTCGCCGATCCAGAAGTTCCGCTCAAGTCTCTTCTTTGAGGCGTTCTTGCGCCCATTGAGCGGCTTCGGACACAACGGGATCGGGGTCACCAGCCAGCCGATCCACCAATGGGATAAGCTCGCGCTCGCCGCTATTCCCCGCCGCAATCAGGCAGTTACGGATAAACCTGTCACGCCCAATCCGCTTTATCGGCGAACCAGAAAAGAGCTGGCGGAACCCTGCCTCATCCAGCTCAAGTAGATCTGCTAGTTGAGGCGCAACCAGTTCGGCCCGCGGCAGGAAATCCCGATGACAGGCTGTCGTTTGCGCAAACTTGTTCCACGGGCATACGGCGAGGCAATCGTCACAGCCATAGATTCGATTGCCAATGGCCTTTCGAAATTCGTGGGGAATGGGTCCCTTATGCTCGATTGTCAGATAAGAGATGCAGCGCCGCGCATCCACAACATAGGGCGCAGGAAATGCATTGGTCGGACAGGCCGCCTGGCAGGCATTGCAGGATCCGCAATGATCATCATGCGGCACATCGGGCGCGAAGTCGATTGTCGTATATATCGCCCCGAGGAACAGCCAACTGCCATGTTCCCGGCTGACAAGGTTACTGTGCTTGCCCTGCCAGCCAATCCCCGCGGCTTCACCCAGCGGCTTTTCCATCACAGGCGCGGTATCGACAAAGACCTTGAGCTCACAGTCGGGTTCTTCGGAAACCAGCCAGCGTGCAAGCGCCTTCATCCGCTTCTTGACTGTGTCGTGATAATCCTTGCCACGCGCATAGACCGAAATGCGCGCCATGTCGGGATGCTCCTCCAGAGCCATAGGGTCGTCAACCGGCGCGTAGCTCATGCCCAAAGCGATAACGCTTTTGGCCTCGGGCCAAAGGGACTGCGGACCCTGCCTGACATCGGACCTTGCCTCCATCCACTCCATTGTGGCGTGGTGCCCCTCACCCAACCATTGCTCCAGGCGACTTGCCCTGACCGGGTCATCCTGGGCGCTACAAAAACCTGCTTCGACGAAGCCCAGCCTTTTCGCCTCACCCTTGAGGCGGTGCTGCAAGTCATTAATTGCATCGGCGTTAACCACGCTTGGGGTTGCTCCCGTTTAGCCCTGAGGGTTAACTGGGCTGGATGGACATGGCGCTAGGCGATCATAAGGACACAGGCAATCCCGCTCCAGCTGGTGAGCGAGCACTTGCAATCGAAGCACGCGGGCTCGTGAAACGCTTCGACAGGACATTTGCGGTCGACGGCATCGACTTGTCAGTGCCCGAAGGAGCAATCTACGGCGTGCTGGGCCCCAATGGAGCAGGCAAGACCACCACTTTACGCATGCTACTGGGCATTATCGATCCTGACGAAGGCGTGCGCCGAGTTTTCGGCCATGATCGCCCACATGATATTGCCCGGATAATTGGCTATCTCCCTGAGGAAAGGGGTCTTTATCCCGCTATGAAAGCGATTGAGGCGATTGCATTCATGGGCGCGTTGCGAGGTCTACCCTTGGCTGAGGGTCGCAAACGTGGGCTCGAATTGCTCGAACGGCATGATCTTGGCCATGCGGCAGAACGCCAGATCCGGCAGCTGTCAAAGGGTATGGCCCAGACGGTCCAATTGCTTGGTACGCTGGTGCACCGCCCGCAGCTGGTGGTTCTCGATGAGCCTTTCAGCGGGCTGGACGCCATCAACCAGGGCAAGTTGGAGCGGATGATCCGTGCGCTTGCCGATGACGGCACCACGGTGGTCTTTTCAACCCATGTGATTCACCATGCAGAGCGACTTTGCGAAGGGGTTGCCATCATCGCGGGCGGCAAGGTCCCCTATGCGGGCTCGGTCGAAGCAGCGCGTGATCGGATTCCCGCGCAAGTGCGCCTCGAAACTCGGGCGCGTGAGGGCGCATGGCTTGCCGCGCTTCCCGATGATGCGCGCCGCGAGGGCGATTTCTTCACCTTCTCATTACCTGAAAGCGGGGTCGAACTCCTGTTGCGGCAATTGATAGAAGGTGATGCAGGGATCCTTTCGCTCGCGATCGAGCGGGCAGGATTACACGATGCATTTGTCCACATTGCTGGTGAGGCAGCTGCACGCGCACTCGATGCCGACACTGAAGCGGAGCTGGATCAATGAGTGATACCTCGGCAATCCGGCAAGGCGGCAATGCACGCCTCACCCGACTTCAAGCGGCGTTGGTTGTGGCGCGGCGCGATTTCATCGCCGTATTATTTAGCCGGGCATTCTTCTTCTTCCTTCTCGGGCCCCTGTTCCCGGTAGTTGTCGGCGCGCTCGCTGGCGGTATCGGCAGCCAGGTTCAGCGCGAAGCAGTAAGCAGCGAGATCGGCCTTGCCATGAGTGTGGCGGAAAATGAGTCTATGCTGGCAGCCCATGCTGCGCTGCGAGAGCAATTGGGCGGAAGGCTGCCCAATCTTGTTGCGATTGATGAAGCCGCAGATAGCGAGGGCTTCGATGCCGCTACCGTTCTGGTGGAGCAGCGCGAAAACTTCGCAGCAATTGTGCAGGGCAGTTTGGCTGAGCCTGAACTGGTGGGGACAGAGGACCAGGCCAAAAGATGGCAGGGGATGATAAGCCTGCTGGCTGCGACAGCATCGGGCAATAGTCCGAGTGTTTTTCCCAACACAAGGGCGGAACTGGTCGCCACCAGCGCGTCGACCGAGCGAGGAAACAGGGTCAGGACAGCGCAGGCTGCACAGTTCTTCCTTTTCCTGCTCACGATGCTGCTAGCAGGGATGGTGCTTTCAAATCTCGTCGAGGAGAAGGCAAACAAGATTATCGAAATCCTAGCGGCGGCGATCCCCATGGATGCCGTCTTTCTGGGGAAGCTGGTTGCCATGCTGGGCGTGTCGCTGGTTGGTATTGCGGTTTGGGGATCCTTTGGTCTTGCGATTTGGGGTGTCGCAGGAGAGGCGATAACCAGCTCTGGCAGTATGGACCCCGCAAGCTTGCCTGCACCGGCCGTTGGCTGGCCGATCTTCCTACTGCTTGCGCTACTCTACTTCTCGATGGCTTACCTGCTGCTCGGCTCGCTGTTCCTCACCATAGGAGCAATGGCAGCAACCGTTCGTGAGGTGCAGACCCTTTCCATGCCTGTCACCATGATGCAGCTGATCGTCTTTTTCATTGCCGCCTATACGATCACCCAGCCGGGAACATGGCCGGAGCTGCTCGCGATTACTTTCCCGCTCAGCTCCCCCTTTGCCATGGTTGCCCACGCAGCCTTGCAAGATGGCTTGTGGCAACATGCGCTGGCATTACTTTGGCAGGGGGCCGCCGTAATCCTGATCGTGCGCGGAGGATCGCGCCTTTTCCGCACGCGCGTAATGAAATCGGGCAATTCCGGCCAGGCCAAACCGAAGCGAAAATGGCCGGGATTCGCAAACACTCGGTCTTGAAGCGGCGAATATTAAGTCGCAATTCGCAACTCACTATTGACATTGCTGTCAGCAAGGGCAGGATGGGTAATGAGAGATGGCGGGCAAGGACTCGCCAATGACGGAGAGAGAAATGGCCGCGATTGCCCCGCAACGCCCCGAAGTGCGCAGATCCCCATCCGCTTACGAAGCGCTGAAGAAGCATTTTGAGGAACATCCCGAAGATTCGCTGGAGCACTCGCACGAATGGGACGTCAGCCGGTCTGACATCTATTTTGAGAACAAATGGCAGCCGATCTTCAAGGAAATGCGCGACGCGGGCCCGTTGCACTATATCCCTGACAGCCCGTTTGGCTCCTATTGGGCGGTTGTAGGTCACAAGGCGATCCAGCATATCGAGGCTTTGCCGGAGACTTTTTCCTCCAGCTGGGAACATGGCGGGATTACGATCCTAGAGCGCTTGAGTGACGAAGAAATGGCTGCGCGCGGCATAGAGGAACGGCGTGAGCTGCCGATGTTCATCGCGATGGACCGGCCACAACACACAGGTCAACGTCGCACCGTTGCCCCCAAATTCACGCCCAGCGGTATGGCCGAGATGGAAGACGAGATCCGCCAGCGAACCGGCGAATTGCTCGACACGCTGCCCCGCGGCGAAGTGTTCGACTGGGTCGACAAAGTCTCGATCGAACTGACGACCGGCATGCTCGCGATCCTGTTTGGCTTCCCTTGGGAAGATCGGCGGCTGCTGACATTCTGGTCTGACTGGTCGGGCGATACCGAGCTGGCGACAGTGCGCGAGCTTGATGAAATTCGCTGGGAAATTCTCAATGAAATGGGCGCCTATTTCCAATCGCTCTGGATCGAGCGGACCCACGACAAGGAACCAGGCGATGATCTGATTTCGATGATGATTCATTCAGATGCGATGAATCAGATGAGCCCGCAGGAATTCATGGGCAACCTGGTGCTGTTGATCGTGGGTGGCAATGATACGACCCGCAATTCGATGAGCGGGATCATCTACCAGCTTGACAAGAATCCGGACCAGCGCAAGCTGTTCGAGCAGAAGCCTGAGCTGATCCCTAATGCGGTGCAGGAAATTCTGCGCATGCAGACGCCGCTGGCGCATATGCGCCGCACCTGCACTGAAGACACCGAGGTCTTCGGACAGCAGATCAAGAAAGGCGACAAGGTCGTGCTGTGGTATCTCTCTGCCAATCGCGACGAAGAAGTGTTCGAGAACCCCGACAAGCTTGATATCGAACGTGAAAATGCACGGCGCCATATCGCCTTTGGTTATGGCATCCATCGTTGCGTCGGAGCTCGCCTTGCAGAGTTGCAATTGCGAATCCTGCTCGAGGAGATGCACAAACGTCGCATGCGCGTGCATGTCGCCGGCGATGTGGAACGCGTGCGGGCAAATTTCGTCCATGGCTTCCGCAAGCTTGAGGTCGAGTTGACCGAGTTCTAATCGGCAGAGTTTCGCTTCACCTGCAACCAAATGCCGCCCGGCTGCGTATCATATGATATAGGGCTTGAGTGATTGGGAGCTTGATAAGTGCGGAATGGAAACATGAACCGTCGACAGATTCTTGCCGGATTGGGGATTGGGATCTCCTTGCCAGTCTTGGCAGCTTGTGGTGCATCGCCTGCTGAAGCAAAGAATTTCCCATATCAGCTCAGTGAGAGCGAGTGGCGTAAACGACTGACCAATGAGCAATTTGGCATTCTGCGCGAAGCCAAAACAGAACGGCGCTTTACCTCGCCGCTGAATGAGGAGAAGCGCAAAGGGACATATCATTGCGCAGGGTGCGGACAGGCGCTCTATTCGTCCGATCATAAGTATGACAGCCGCACCGGCTGGCCCGCATTCTGGCGCGCTTTGCCCAAGGCGATCGGAACCTCAGTTGATTACAAGATAGGTATCCCGCGCACAGAAGGGCATTGCAGCAATTGTGGC
>DMWU01000097.1 GCA_003483125.1 Erythrobacter sp.
CCAGCCTTCAGATCAGCTATGTCGAATATCGACGCTTCGCGCCACTCACCACCCGAGTAGAATTGCGAACTAGCCAGCGGCAAAGGCGGGCCAGCCTCCGGCTCGATCTCGACTTCCGGTCGTGTCCAAGAGCCTCCCTCGGACTCGACCACCAGCATGTCGAGCAACACATCTTTCTCTGGCGCGAGGAAGCCGAACTGGCGCTTATGCCCCTCTTCAAAATCGGCAATCATGCGTGCCGGGTCAGCCAGCGCCACCCCGATTGTGGTTTCTGTCCCGCGATATCTCAGTATTGCCTGTGCATGGTGGGTGACTTGCCCTGGCGCCACGCCCTGCGCCGCCAGGTCATCGGCATTGAGCGCCTCTAACTCTGCCACCCCATGCGCGACCTTCTGCATCAACTCTTGATCCAAGTCGGTGCCGATCGACTTCTGCCGTTCTGTGTGAATCCTGGCGAGGCCAATCCCATAGGCGGACAGGACCCCCGCAAGTGGATGCAGCAGGATCTTGGATATACCCAACCTGTCAGCGACTAGTAAAGCGTGCTGCCCACCAGCTCCACCGAAGCAATTGAGCGTATATTGCTTCACATCATAGCCGCGCGAGACCGATATCTTCTTGATCGCCTGCGCCATGTGTTCGACGGCGACTGCAAGGAAGCCCTCTGCAACGGTTTCGGCGCTCTGATTAGCGCCAATTTCCTCGGCGATGCGCGCAAATTCCCTTTGTACCGCCTCTGCATCGAGCGGCTGGTCCTGCGAAGGTCCGAAAATGGCCGGAAAGTGGTCTGGCTGCAATTTGCCAAGGCACAGATTGATGTCGGTCACCGCCAATGGGCCGCCACGGCGATAGCAAAAAGGTCCCGGGTCGGCGCCAGCGGATTCCGGCCCGACACGAAAACGCCCATCCTCGAATTTCAATATCGAGCCACCGCCCGCCGCGACTGTGTGGATGTGGAGCATTGGTACGCGCATGCGTACGCCCGCAATCTCTGTCTCATAGAGTTTTTCGAACTCACCGGCATAGTGGGCGACATCGGTGGAGGTACCGCCCATGTCAAAGCCAATCACCTTGTCGAAACCCGCCAGCTTCGCCGCATGCACACAGCCGACTATCCCGCCAGCCGGACCAGACAATATCGCATCGCGTCCGCGAAATTTGGCTGCATCGGCCAGCCCGCCCGATGACTGCATGAACAGAATCTGCCCGGGCTCCTGCTGCTCGACAAAGGCCCCCGAAATTCGGTCGATATAGCGGCGAAGAATTGGGGTCAGATAAGCATCCACAATGGTCGTGTCGCCCCGTGCGACGATCTTGGTGAGCGGGCTTACCTCATGGCTGACAGAGATTTGCATGAAGCCGATTTCGCGCGCGACCTCGGCCAGCTGCTGCTCATGTTGCAGGAATTTATATCCATGCATCAGCACGATGGCGATTGATCGGAACCCCTCGTCAAATGCATCTTGGAGCCCCGCCCTCGCGCCCTCGAGATTGAGGGGCGTTTGAATCGTGCCATCGGCGCTAATACGCTCGTCGATCTCGATAACTCGGCTGTAAAGCTTTTCAGGTTTCTCAATGTTGAGAGCGAAGGTCTTGGGCCGCGCCTGGTAGCCAATTTCTATCACGTCGCCCATGCCGCGCGTAATGGCGAGCAGTGTTGCCTCGCCTTTGCGCTCAAGCAGGGCATTGGTCGCAACTGTCGTGCCCATCTTGATGGCTGAGATTTGGTCGAGTGAAATTCTCTCGCCTTCACCAACGCCCAGAATATGGCGGATGCCGTGCAAGGCGGCATCATCATAGCTTTCCGGATTCTCCGAGAGGAATTTGCAAGTCTGCAATTCGCCAGCTGACGATCTTGCAACGACATCGGTGAAGGTGCCGCCACGGTCGATCCAGAATTCCCATTTGGGTTCTGTCACTGCTTGCCCTCAGATCGCATCATGCGCGGTTTATGGGATAGGCTCAGTGGCTTGGCAACGCGTTCGGCTTGACACCGCGCGGAACGCGGATCTGCTCGACCAGCACATCCACCTCCGGAGGCGGTGCCGACGTTCGCCGCGCGACCGCAATTGCCACCGCAAAATTGAGTAACATGCCGATTACCCCGATCCCCTCTGGAGAGATACCGAACAGCCAGTTCTCGGCATTGTTCAATCGCGGTTCCCACAGCTTGAAATAGGCGATGTAGAGGAAGGTGAAGCCAAGCCCCGTCACCATGCCGGCAATCGCGCCCTCCTTGTTCATCCGCTTCGAGAATATTCCCATGAAGATAGCGGGGAAGAGCGAGGCCGCTGCCAAGCCAAAGGCGAACGCGACCACCTGCGCCACCCATCCGGGCGGATAGATACCCAATATGCCCGCCACAACAATCGCAGCCGTTGCCGCGATGCGCGCAGCTCGAAGCTCTCCCTTTTCCGAGATACCGGGCCGGAAGGTCGATTTTAGCAAATCATGGCTGACCGCGGTTGAGATCACCAGCAGCAGCCCGGCCGCGGTCGAGAGCGCAGCCGCCAATCCACCTGCGGCAACCAAGGCGATCACCCAGCCGGGCAAGGCAGCAATTTCGGGATTGGCCAGCACCATGATGTCGCGATCGACATAGACCTCATTGGCATTGCTATTGTCAGGCGGGGTAATCACGACGCGTTCGCCCGATGCGCCGCGTTCTTCTGAAAATTCAGGCGCCGCATCGAATGCATTGCCGGCGGCCAATTGCATGCGGCCATCGCCGTTCTTGTCAGTCCAGGCGATGAGGTTGTTCGCCTCCCAATTGGTGAACCACACGGGCGCATCTTGGTAAGAGGTCTGGTGCACCGTCTCATTGAAATTGATCCGTGCAAAGCCAGCCACCGCTGGCGCAGTGGTATAAAGCAGCGCAATGAAGATCAACGCATAGCCGGCGGAGCGGCGCGCATCGCTGGCCTTAGGTACGGTGAAGAAGCGCACGATCACATGCGGCAAGCCCGCAGTACCAATCATTAGTGCAGCAGTGATGCAGAACACATCAATCATGCTCTTGGAACCATCGGTATATGGGCCGAAGCCCATCATCACGAGCGACTGGTCAAGCTTCTGCAACACGTACAGCCCAGACCCGTCATTCACAATCGAACCAAGCCCCAGCTGCGGCACGGGATTTCCCGTGATCAATATCGAGATGAAGATTGCGGGGACGAGATAGGCAAAGATCAGCACGCAATATTGCGCCACCTGCGTGTAGGTAATGCCCTTCATCCCGCCCATCACGGCATAGATGAAGACGATTCCCATGCCGATAATAACGCCAATTTCCACCTGCACGTCGAGGAAGCGCGAGAACACAATTCCCACTCCGCGCATTTGCCCGGCAATGTAAGTGAAGCTGATGAAGATCAGGCAGATCACGGCCACCGTGCGCGCCCATTTCGAATAATAACGCGTGCCAATAAAGTCGGGCACGGTGAATTGGCCGAACTTGCGCAAATAAGGTGCCAGCAAAAGCGCGAGCATCACATATCCGCCGGTCCAACCCATGAGATAGACAGAGCCATCATAGCCAAGAAAAGCGATCAGCCCAGCCATGGAGATAAAGCTTGCCGCGCTCATCCAGTCGGCTGCAGTGGCCATGCCATTGACCACCGGATTGACGTGCCCGCCTGCAACATAAAACTCGCTGGTCGAACTTACCCGACTGGCAATGGCTATCCCGATATAGAGCGCAAAGCTGAGGCCGACGAAGATATAAATCAGTGTCTGGGTGGACATGGCGATCAGTCCTCAACCTCATCATCGTCGTCGAGATGATAATGCTGCTCGATATGGTGCATCTTCCATGAGTAGTAGAAGATCAGCGCAATAAAGACGTAGATCGAGCCTTGCTGCGCAAACCAGAAGCCAAGCGGAAAGCCGCCAATCATGAACTGGTCGAGAAAGTCGCGGAACAGGATTCCGGCCCCGAATGAGACCATGAACCAGACGCTCATCAACAGGCCTAGCAGCCGCAGATTTGCCCGCCAATATTGGCGGGCATGGAGCTTTGCCAATTCGTCTTCCGGCTCAGTCATGATTCCCCCATCTTCAGCCCGGTCGCTCTATGGAACGAAAACTGGCAGAAAATGCAATGACCTTACTTCAAGTGCACAAAGGCATGCGCTGATGGTCAGTTGGTCTTCAGGACATAAAGAGGGCCTATATCTACCTGCTGTTCGGCCCAAGAGAACAGCAGCATTATTTCAGCAGTTCCTGCTTCATAGGCGCGCGGCGAACGTGTGCTCAGCTTGATAAGTTGCCACTTCTCGCCAAGCGTGAAGCGATTGCGGGCAAAGCTGTCGAACCGCTTATACTTGTCCTGAACCATTATGCCGACAACAGCACGGCCATCTTCCGTTGCCGCAGATTCTGCGCGAGCTGCGATCGCAATAAGTAATTCGTCACCTTCTGCGATCGCATCCCTGACCGGAATTGTTGCATACAACTTGTCTGGGCTGGAATTTGCGGCCGCCGAGCTAAAGCGCGTCATCCTTCGAAGCCAGATTCGTGGCTCTTCGCGATCCTCCCAAGTGCCGCCATCTCCGGCCACTTGCCAGTATCGCGTGGTGGGATCGTTAACCAAACGACCGACACCAAGAAGCGATTCCGGGATTATCGGATCAACCTGCGGCGTGATGCTAGCAATCTTGGCCTCTCCCGCGATTGCATTGGCATCCTTAACGATGATCGCCTGGCCGATCTCGATTACTTGCTGGGTCCTTCCGAATTGTAGCGCAACAATACCATCCTTTGTACGTAACTTCTGTTCAGCTCTTGCCGTTACTTCGTACCAGTCCCATTCTTTGCCGATCGAAAGCGTAGTCTCTCCGAAACCGGGAAATGGTTCAGCATTGCGCTGGAAACGAACTCTCAGAACGCCATTGCCATCATCGGTCGCAGCTTCAATTGTGCGGGCATAGAAGCCAATCGTAACATCGTCTCCTGGCCCAACATTTTTGATCAGGGGAATATTGGTACCGGCGGCATAGATGAATTCATCCGCTCGCTTGATCCTGAAACGGATAGCTACTCCACCTCCCGGGATAGCCGGATCCACAACTGGCGAACGTTCCAAGTCCGCGCCATAGCTTTCCCAGTCGAGCCTCGACGGATCGTTTACAAGATCGCCCGGTAGTTGTGCATCGAGCTCCTCCAACGCAGCCGCGCTTGATTGCGCAAAGGCTGCATGAGGAACAACACCCGCAACCAATCCAAAAGCGCATGCAAGTATGCCGACAAATCGCATTCAACCCTCCAATCACATGTTGTGAACGTTAACAACATGTGATTGGGCGATCAAGCATACTTAGTGGAATGCAGTACGAAATGAATTTCCGGGCAAACCCGCGCTAGTCTAGCCCATGCTCTTTACGGGCAATCTCGTGGAGCCAGTCTGCATGGCGCGGGGCCTTCTTGGTCTCGCTCCATTCATCCAGCATCAGCGGGGCAACACGTTTTAGCTCGGCATATTGATCGTCAGTGCCGATATCGGCGGCCAGCTCTACGCGGTGGCCATTGGGGTCGAAGAAATAGATCGACTTGAAAATGCCGTGATGCGTCGGGCCGAGCACGTCGATACCCTGCGCCTCTACATGCTCCTTGGCGGCAAGCAGCTCTCCTTCCGAAC
>DMWU01000041.1 GCA_003483125.1 Erythrobacter sp.
GTTGGCGTGGCTTGTTCAATGGCAGCTGGCGGACTCGCCGCTTTATGGAGGGGTAATCCAGAGCAGATCGCCAGTGCCGCAGAGATCGGCATGGAGCACAATCTCGGCCTCACCTGCGATCCTGTTGGCGGGCTGGTGCAGGTGCCTTGTATAGAGCGCAATGCGATCGGGGCGGTGAAGGCGGTCAATGCAGCGCGGCTGGCTCTCCATCGTACAGCGGCCGAAAGCTGTGTCAGCCTCGACCAAGTGATCGAGACAATGCGCCAGACGGGCCTCGACATGTCTTCGAAGTACAAGGAAACCAGCCAGGGCGGGCTGGCCGTTAACGTCATCGAGTGTTGAGGCTCTAGTCCTCCGCCTGATGCGCATCTGCTGCGCTCTGGCGCGCTTGCAATCCGTGCCGGAAATAGACCGCTCCCTGCCAGATCGACTGGTCGAATAGAGTCATCATCCCCGCGCGGCTCGCTTCGTCGAACTGGCTTGCGTGGCAGGCGGCTGCCATGTTGGCCGCCTCGAGGTCTTGCGGCTGGTAGTCATATTTGAGCGTGATTAACGCGGGTCCGGTTTCGGCCCAGGCCTGCATTTCTGGAATGGGCGGCAGTGTTCCCTTGCGAATTGCGGAGTAAAGTAAGGTAGGCCTCTCGTCTCCCATGGCCTGGACCAGTTGCGTTACCAACGCGCTCACCATCCGGTGATCGGCATGGCCATATCCGCCATCGGGTCCCCAGGTAACAACGATGTCGAAATCCCTTTCGACCAGCAAACTGGCGAGGTCTTGTGCCAGCTGGCGAGCGGAACTCTGTGGGTGGTGCGCGGTAACTCCCAATGTGCCATCGCCATGCCTTAGGAATATCGTCTCGCTGGCGCTCAGCGCCCTCGTTGCGCACAGCGCCTCCCCCTCGCGATGCTCTGCCAATGCTGCTCCGCGTTTCATATCTGACACACCCGGTCCCTGATCGCCGCTGGCGGCATAGACATAGGTCACTTCCTCGCCTTCGCGTGCGGCACGCGCCAAGGCCGGAGCGACGAATAACTCGTCATCGGGATGGGCGAAGATGGCGAGAACCCTTCTTGGCTTGGAGTCTTCAGCTTGCACGGCACCGGCGACAACCATGGCAAGGCCGGCAGCACCCAAAAGGCGTAAACTCACAAATTATCTCCTTGGCATTGGCGCGGCAGACTGCATAAACGCCCGCCAGATGGCAATCCAGGAACTACATTCTTGCTGAGGAGAAATAAGGGAATGATCGAGCAGTTGCAGGCGGAATATGGTTCCTTCCCGGGCGTCCTTGCGCGCTGGGCCGAATTGCAGCCCAGCAAGCCTGCACTGCGCGACGACGATGGTGAGCTGAGCTGGGCCGAGCTCAACGACCAGGTAGAGCGGATCGCCGTGAAGCTCCTTGAAACCGGGCTTGAGCAAGGCCAATCGGTTGCTATCCTCGGCACAAGCTGCATCAACTACGCGCTAACATTTCTTGCAGCGGTACGAGCTGGCGGCGTAGCCGCGCCGCTGACAACCAGTGCCAGCAAGGAGCAGTTAATCGGCATGGCGCGGGACAGCGGCGCGCGGCACCTTGTCATTGATGCCACCAAGCGGGGTGAACTGGGCGATGATTTCCTGCCTGAACTCGATCACATTGCCATGGAGGATTTTGAGAGCTGGATGGCGCCTGAGGGTGCGCGCGCTCCGCAGTCCGATCCCGACCCCAATGCACCCTTCAACATCATCTATTCCAGCGGCACGACAGGAATCCCCAAGGGGATTGTCCATTCGCACCTGATGCGCTGGCGGCAATTCGCCGCCACCGCAACCAGCTATGTCGAAGCCGGACTGGAAGTGAATTCACTGGCGTCGACGCCACTCTATTCCAACACGACCATGGTCGCCTTCCTTGCTCCATTGCTTGCAGGCGGGACCGTGCGTGTGATGGGCAAATTCGATTGCGCTCGCTGGCTAGAACACGCCCAGACAGACCGAGCCAATGTGACCATGCTGGTGCCGGTCCAATATCAGCGGCTGATGGATTTCCCCGAGTTTGACAGTTTCGACCTGTCATCCATGGTGCTGAAATATTGCACCTCGGCACCTTTCTCGGCCGAATTGAAGGCAGAAGTGCTGCGCCGCATGCCGGGCGGATTGATCGAGATCTACTCGATGACAGAAGGGGGCGTTGTCTGCCTGCTCGCCTGCCATGAATTCCCCGACAAGCTGCATACTGTAGGGCGGCCCGCGCCGGGCAGCGAACTGATAGTGCTGGACGATGAGGATCGCGAGGGTGCGCCGGGCACGCCGGACAACCTTATCGGACGATCGCAAACCATGATGAGCGGCTATCAGAACCAACCTGAAAAAACCCGCGAAGGATATTGGACCGATCCGGAAAGCGGCGAAGTGTGGCAGCGCATGGGTGATATCGGGCGCGTGGACGAAGATGGCTTCGTCGAACTGGTCGGCCGCGCCAAGGACATGATCATCTCAGGCGGGTTCAACATCTACCCGTCCGACCTTGAGGCTGAACTGGACAAGGAAGAGGATGTGCTTGAAGCCGCCGTTGTCGGCATGCCCTCGCAACGCTGGGGCGAAACGCCGGTGGGCTTCGTGCGATTGGCAAGCGATGCCCGCGCGGTGGAAGAAATCTGTGGTGCCGTAAATGCGCGGATGGGCAAGACCCAGCGACTCGCCGCACTCTATGCGATTGACGAGATGCCCCGCAGCCATATCGGTAAACTGCTTAAGACAGAGCTGCGCCAGTTGCTGGAAAAGTCGGGTGCGAGCTTTTGAGAAAAAGGCCCGGGGATTTCTCCGCCTGCTTAAGGTGTAAGAAGCGCGGCTATCTTTCAGGGATGGGTAGATCGAAAGCCGCGCCTCCTTGTCCTGAGCTCAGGGGAGGGCTCAGGCAATGGCAGAGTTCATGGTCACGCCACTGATTGTGAGGGCGATGAATAATGAAAACGCCTTCAATGCGAAATCGCGCATGGCAGGTCCCTTTCATTGCCAGTTTCAAAAGGCTGTTCGTTGCAACCTGGATCAAGGTTACACGACAGTTGAATTTTTACCGGGCTCTTGCCTCCCGTTTTGGGATGCGATTGAGACGCGGCGACCAGAAGGGGGGACTGGTGTTGGCCGCGTCTCTCTCGCTGCCTAAATTCCTGCCCCGAAGGTAGCTCAAGACCGGCAATTGGGGGGACCGGTCGAGCAAGGATCATAGGCTATGATCCCTTGCAGGAATGGCCGGGAAGGATGTTGCTGTCGCCACATAATTCCCGAACATCTCAGGCAGTGGGAGAGGAAACTGCCATCCGATGCAAAAACCGGATAGGGTTCGGTAGGACTCAACTCAAATGCGATTATCCGCATTTATGTTGCAAAATTTTCAACTAAGGCGCTCAGCCAATTTCACTACTGCGGGCAATGGTAAGCCGCGGGTGGACAGGAGGGCATCTCGACTTTAATGGCCCGCCATGGACCAGCAGCAGATCACCGAATCCAGCCCGCACGATTCAATCCTGATTGTCGATTTCGGCAGCCAGGTAACCCAGCTTATTGCCCGCCGCGTACGTGAGGCCGGCGTCTATTCGGAAATTGCACCGTTCAGCATGGCTGAGGAGGCTTTTGCTCGTCTGAATCCGAAGGGCATCATTCTGTCCGGGTCGCCGGCAAGCGTATGCGATGAAGACAGCCCACGTGCCCCACAGGTTCTGTTTGACAGTGGCCTGCCGATCCTGGGCATTTGCTATGGCCAGCAGGTCATGAGCCAACAATTGGGCGGCGAAGTACGGCCGGGCCATGAAACGGGCGAAGGGGGCGAGTTTGGCCGCGCCTATCTCACCGTTACCAAATCTTGCACGTTGTTTGACGGGTTGTGGCAAGAGGGGGAGCGCCACCAGGTCTGGATGAGCCATGGCGACAAGGTAACCCAGTTTGCGCCCGGATTTGAAATTGTCGCCACCAGCGATGGCGCCCCTTTTGCGGTCATCGCGGATGAGGCACGCCAATATTATGGCACCCAGTTCCACCCTGAAGTGGTTCACACGCCCGATGGCGGAAAGCTGCTCGCCAATTTCGTACACAAGGTTTGCGGGCTCGCAGGCGACTGGACCATGGCAGCCTATCGCGAAACAAAGGTCGCCGAGATCCGCGAACAGGTTGGCGATGGCCGAGTTATCTGCGGGCTATCGGGCGGCGTTGACAGTTCTGTCGCCGCGATCCTTATCCATGAAGCGATTGGCGACCAGCTGACCTGCGTATTCGTCGATCACGGTTTGCTGCGCCTTAATGAGCGTGAGCAAGTCGAAAGCCTATTCCGCGACCATTACAATATCCCATTGGTCGTTGTGGATGCAGAGCAGCGCTTCATGGCGGGGCTCGATGGCGTCACCGACCCGGAGAAGAAACGCAAGTTCATCGGTGGCGAATTTATTGCCGTGTTCGAAGAAGAGGCAAACAAACTGGGCGGGGCAGATTTCCTCGCGCAGGGTACGCTCTATCCCGATGTGATCGAAAGTGTCAGCTTTACCGGCGGTCCATCGGTCACGATCAAGAGCCACCACAATGTCGGCGGCCTACCTGAACGCATGAACATGGAACTGGTCGAGCCGCTGCGCGAACTCTTCAAGGATGAAGTGCGTGAATTGGGCCGCGAGCTTGGCCTTAATGAACAGTTTGTCGGTCGCCATCCCTTCCCCGGGCCCGGTCTTGCCATCCGCATACCGGGTGAGGTGAATAAGGAGCGCTGCGATATCTTGCGCAAGGCCGACGCCATCTATCTCGATGAAATCCGCAAGGCTGGCCTTTACGATGCGATCTGGCAGGCATTTGCTGTGCTGTTGCCAGTCAAGACGGTCGGCGTGATGGGCGACGGCCGCACATATGACAGCGTTTGCGGCCTGCGTGCTGTGACCAGCACCGATGGCATGACGGCCGACGTTTACCCGTTCAATGCCAGTTTCCTCACGGCTTGCGCAACGCGAATCGTGAACGAAGTGCAGGGCATCAACCGCGTGGTTTACGATTATACGTCAAAGCCGCCCGGCACGATCGAATGGGAATGATCGCTGCTGCAGTGATCGCCTAGACCGCAACTTTCGCGACCCGGAAAGCTGAGTAGAGCAAAGCGCCGCCAGCCAATCGATTGATCGCCGAGACCAGCGATGGCCGCACGCCCGTTCTCGCTACTTGTGCCCCCAGCGTTGCATAGCCTGAGTATACGGCCCAGTCGAAAAACAAGGTTGTGACACCCATGATCGCCATTTGCGGCATGATCGGCATGTTGGTGTCGAGAAATTGCGGCAGGATGGCTGCAAAATAGAGAAGGGCCTTCGGATTGGCCGCCTCTACCAGGAATCCCTTGGCATAGAGCGATGCCATGCTGCGCGGTTTCCCTTGCTCGATCTGCAAACCTCCGCTGCGGCTGAAGATCGCGCTTAGCCCAAGATAGGTCAGATAAGCGACGCCGAACCATTTGATCGCCATGAATAGTGTTTCTGACGCGATGATCGACGCTGAGAGGCCCGTCGCCGAAAGGACGAAGAATGCCGTGTTGGCGCTGGCTGCGCCCCCTATCGCGGATTGCGAGCGGACAAATCCATTGCTTGAGGCCTGCGCTGCCACGGCAATGGCGGCGGGGCTAGGGGTGAGGACAACCACGAATGTGGTTGCCGCAAACAGCAGAAATATGCTCAATTCCATGATAGTCTCCAGTTTCGGGGTTAATCTTGGAGAGAGGCATCGCGCCGATCTACCAGCAAGATGCCGGCAGGGCTGGAAACTGTCCGGCCCGGCAGGCAAATCGGGGGCGAGGTTTTGGGGAGGACCGGTTATTTCCGATCTTGATGAGAAAGACCGGCTATTGCTGCGCGCGCTGCGGAAGAATGCGCGGGCAAGCCTTGTTTCGCTGGCCCGCGACATAAGCCTGTCGCGCAGTGCGACGCATGACCGGATCGCCAAGCTTGAGGAAGCGGGCGTGATCCGCGGCTATACAATCGATGTCGCGCCCGATGCCTTGCCCGATGTGCGCGCTTACATGACGGTGAACTATAAGGTGGGCGAGTCCCAGACAGCGGTGATCGCAGATATCATGCGCCTCGACGGGGTGGCCTACACCCATTGCATCACCGGCGATATCGACTCGTTGATCTATTGCGAATGCGATTCGATGCGCCAGCTTGCCGACCTCCGCGATGAGCTGGCTAGTTGAGATAGCGTTGTTTCAATTACAATGAGGCAGGTCATAGCGTCATCGCAAGATTAGGGCGCGAGCAGCAGATTTTTCTTGCTTGATCTACCAAACAATAGCCTAATCTATCGCAGCCGATTTTGGAGAGGATTACCCATGCTCAACTTCGTCCGTGCCGCTGCCCTTGCCGGTTCGCTGATTGTTGCTGCCTGTTCGCAGGCAACGCCGGAGGCGACACCACTGGCCGGGGACTGGAGCCTCGATAGCAAATCTTCGCGGCTATCCTATGTCAGCGTGAAAGCGGGCGATATTGCCGAGAGCAACAGGTTTACACGGGTCTCGGGCTCAGTCTCCGCCAGCGGAGCAGCAGCGCTTGAGATTGACCTCGCATCCGTCAGTACGGGCGTTGACATTCGCAATGAAAGGATGCGCGAAGTCCTTTTCAACGTGGCACAGAATCCGGTCGCAACGGTTACCACCCAGCTTGACCCAAAGGCCTTTGAAGGGCTGGCAATAGGGGCGAGTGTGCTTCAGGAAATCGAGGCCACCGTGAGCCTGAAAGGCATCGAAACCAGCGTGTTTGCTGAAGTCGAGGCAACGCGCATTGCCAATGACAGGGTGTTGGTCGCCACTACTGATCCGATTATCCTTGATGCCAATTCCTTCGATTTGGCCGAAGGCCTGGAACAACTGAGGGGCCTTGCCGGGCTTCCTTCCATCTCAACAGCCGTGCCAGTAACATTCTCCCTTGTTTTCGAGCGATAAGGGAAGCTGGCCCAAGCCGATTTATTGCCACCATTGCTACGCCTGACCTGACGCTACGGCATTGATGGTCTTGACTAGGCACTCCCAAAAGCGCGCTTGCAAGCCATGCGAATCTCCGCAATGCGATGGCAGAAGAGGCGAAGCTGACAGGAGGTAGAGACCCATGAAAACCGCAATCACCGAAATGTTTGGTATTGAACACCCCATTGTGCAGGGCGGCATGCATTATGTCGGTTTCGCCGAAATGGCGGCAGCTGTTTCAAACGCGGGGGGGCTGGGTATCATTACCGGGCTGACGCAAGGAACGCCCGAGAAGCTCGCCGATGAAATTGCGCGCTGCAAGGACATGACCGACAAGCCGTTTGGCGTGAACCTCACTATCCTGCCGACCTTGACTCCGCCAGATTACCCAGGGCTGGTGAAGGCCGTGATCGATGGAGGCGTGCCAGTCGTCGAGACTGCGGGACGCAATCCGGTGCAATTGCTTGGCCCGCTAAAAGATGCCGGGATCAAGGTAATCCACAAATGCACCAGCGTTAGGCATTCGCTAAAAGCGCAGGAGATTGGTTGCGATGCGGTGAGCGTCGATGGTTTCGAATGCGGCGGCCATCCTGGTGAGGATGATATTCCCAACTTCATCTTGCTGCCGCGCGCTGCAGACGAACTGGAAATTCCCTTTGTTTCGTCGGGCGGCATGGCAGACGGGCGTAGCCTGGTCGCCAGCCTCGCCATGGGTGCCGAAGGCATGAATATGGGCACGCGCTTTATCGCAACGAAGGAAGCCCCAGTTCACGAGAATGTGAAGAAGGCCATCGTCGCGGCAAGTGAACTTGATACCAGGCTGGTCATGCGGCCGCTTCGTAATACCGAGCGCGTCATGACTAATGAGGCTGTCGAGCGACTACTGGAAAAGGAAAAGCGGCTGGGCGATGATATCAAGTTTGAAGATATCATTGAGGAAGTCGCTGGCGTCTATCCATCGATCATGCAGGAAGGCGATATGGACAAGGGCGCGTGGAGCTGCGGCATGGTGGCCGGCCTGGTCTATGACATTCCAACAGTGCAGGAACTTATGGACCGGATCATGCAACAGGCAGAAGAGATTATTGCCCGGATGGAGGCACTCAAATCTGCCTGAGCCTGGTTGCATTTGCGCATAAGAAAAGGGGCCGGAATCCGGCCCCTTTTTCATCTTTCACTGCCTTTGCAGCTTAGCCTTCAGCTTCGTCTTCGACCCTTGTGTAGGGTACGAATTCTTCGAAGAAAACAGCACCTGTGAAGAAGCCGCTATAGCGGTCGACCGTAGTCAGGTTTTCCAACCTGCACAGCCTGCTGCCGGTGGTGGTTCGCAGCACCAGAATGTCATCATCGTCGATGTCTTCGGGATGCTTTGTGCGCTGAACATAAATTGTCCGCCCACGTCCATAAACATAGGCCGTCTTGTCGATTATCTGCAGTCGCTGCGTTGGATAGTTCCGGATGCATCTTACAGGTTCACCGGCGACCCTGCCTTTAAGCAATTTGGCAAGCTCCTCTTCGCCCTTGGTTATTTCCTTGGGCTCTTCCTTGTCGTCTGGTTCGTCAGCAAAGGCTGGGCTAGCCGCAAGGCCTGTCGCCGCGAGTGCCGCAAGGGTTGGAAGAATGAATTTTGACATGGCGAGTCTCCTCAATTGGGCAGGTCCCATCTCCATAAATCTCTTTAGCACAGGTGCATGAACGGGCGATGAGTAATCCAAAGCCCGTGAAAATCGCTATACTAGAGCGACTTAACTTTCGGAAGTATCTGCTGGCCCACCTTTGAGCACGAAGCGGCGATCGCAATAACCGCAATCTACGAAGCCGTGCTCGTCAATCTCCAGATAGACCTTGGGATGGCCCAATGCAGCAGGGGCAAAATTCTCGCCCCCGCGTATGGCGCTCGCACCATCGCAGCTCACACGTGTTGTATCGACGAATACCGTCTCGGCAATCATATCGGATGGCGTATCACTCATGACCTAGGCCGATAATGTCAGTTGCGCAGATTCGCAACCACACTGAAGGACTTTGCACCTCGCTCAGAATTCACTACTGCGCTGCGAATGAGCAACCCGCCCGCAATTCGAATAGACAATCTGGTCAAGAGATATGCCGCTCCCGATGGCGGGGAAGGCAAGCTTGCACTCAAGGGTGTGAGCTTCGACGTTCCGCAGGGCGGGATATTCGGTCTCTTGGGGCCAAACGGTGCAGGCAAATCCACGCTTATCAATATCCTTGCGGGCCTTGTCACCAAGACCAGCGGCAGCGCGGAGATCTGGGGCTTCGATATTGATCAGCAGCCGCGCAACGCAAAGCGCACGATTGGCATCGTGCCGCAGGAAATTGTCTTCGACCCGTTCTTTACGCCGTTCGAGGTCCTCGAGAACCAGGCCGGGTTCTACGGCATCACAAAGCATTTTCGGCGGAGCAAGGAATTGCTCGAGGCCGTGCGCCTTTCCGATAAACGCGATGCCTATGCGCGCACCCTGTCGGGCGGGATGAAGCGCCGCCTGCTGGTGGCTAAGGCGATGGTCCATTCACCGCCCATATTGGTTCTGGATGAGCCGACCGCAGGTGTAGATGTGGAACTGCGCAGGCAATTGTGGGAGCTGGTCGCTCGCCTCAATGATGATGGCGTGACCGTGGTCCTCACCACCCATTATCTGGAGGAAGCAGAGCAGCTTTGCGACCGGATCGCCATTATCAATCATGGAGAGCTGATCGCCGACAAGCCGACGCGGGAACTGGTAGAAATGGCGCGCGAGAAGATCGTGCGTATCACTGTGGATCGCGACCTTGCCGGGCCAATAGTGGAGCAGGGATTCCACAAGGTCGAAGTAGTCGAACCGCGCATCCTCGAGATCACCTATGATCGCGACAAGGCAAGCGCCGGGCAGGTATTGGGGCAGGTACAATCGCATGGTTACACTATCGAGGATGTAACTACCCGCGAGCCTGATCTTGAGGATGTTTTTGTCCAGCTTACCGGCACCGGATGATTTTCCGCATCGTAAAGTGTCTCGTTCCAGACCCTTGCCCATTCCCAAGCTTGCGGCCATGACGCTGGCATGACCGATCAAACACACGATGTCCTGGTGATTGGCTCTGGGGCGGCGGGGCTTACGGCTGCGCTTGCACTGGCCGAGACGAAGCGTGTGCTGGTATTGGGTAAGGGCTCGCTCGACAGCGGCTCGACCGCGTGGGCGCAAGGCGGGATCGCCGCCGTGCTGGATGC
>DMWU01000127.1 GCA_003483125.1 Erythrobacter sp.
GAACCTTACGCCGCCCATAACCGATATGGCGAGTGCGGCAGCCTATCGTGAACGCATTCTCGATGCTGTGCCCGAAGGTCTGCATTTCAAACCGCTGATGACTTGCTACCTTACTGACGATACGGACGCGGACGACCTCGCACGAGGTGCCGCCGAAGGTGTCTTTACCGCCGCCAAACTCTATCCTGCCAACGCGACGACCAATTCGGCAGATGGTGTGACCGACGTTGAAAGAATCTATCCGGTTTTCGAACGGATGGAACGCGAAGGGATTGTACTCTGCGTCCATGGCGAGGTGACCGAAGCTGATATCGATGTCTTTGACCGCGAGGCCGAGTTTATCGAACGGCACTTGCGCCCCATCACTCGCAATTTCCCGCAATTGAAGGTTGTTTTCGAGCACATCACAACCAGCGAGGCGGTGACCTTCGTTAGCGAGAGTGGTGCAAATGTGGCGGCAACCATCACTCCGCAGCACCTGCACATCAATCGTAACGCCATGCTTGTGGGCGGCATCCGCCCGCATGCCTACTGCCTGCCCGTCGCAAAGCGGGAGCAGCATCGCCTGGCGCTGCGCAAGGCGGCGACTTCTGGCAATCCCAAGTTCTTCCTGGGAACAGACAGTGCGCCACACAACAGGTCGGCGAAAGAAAGCGCATGCGGTTGCGCAGGCATTTTTGGTGCACCCTATGCCTTGGAGAGCTACCTCACCGTGTTCGAAGAAGAAGGGACGATTGACCGGTTTGAAGGCTTTGCTTCACTTCATGGCCCTGCCTTTTACGGCCTGCCGGTCAACGATACCTCGGTGACGCTGGTACGAGAGCCGGCTGCCATTCCCGACGCGCTGCAGGCCGCAGGGGAGGATATTGTCCCCTTCCATGCGGGCGAAACTCTAGGCTGGCGGCTTCTCGACTAGTCGCGCCGTTTTTCGCCTTTTCCTTAAAATATCCCACACGAACAGCGCGATAGCTGTCCAGATAAACAGGAAGCTGGCAAGTTGTGCGGGCAGCAATGGCCGATCAAAGGCCGTCAGCCCAAGGATAAATACAATGGACGGTGCAAGGTACTGGATGAAGCCCAAAGTCGAATAATCCATGCGCCGGGCGGCTACGGCAAACATCAGTAGCGGAATTGCGGTCAACAATCCGCCCAGTATAATCGCAAGGCTGAGCCAAAGGTCGACACCAAATGAAGATCCTGCAGGGCTCTGCGCGTACCACCAGGCTACCCCTGCGGCGATGGGAACCAGGATTGCACTTTCAATTGTCAGCCCGGGCAGCGATCCAACCGGCACCTGCTTGCGCAGCAAACCGTAAACTCCGAAGCTGAGCGCCAGCGTCATGCTGATCCATAATGTGGTCAGCGCGCCTGCGAGCAATACGGCTACTCCAGCTCCTGCGATCGCGACCGCTACCCATTGCATGCGCGAAAGCCGTTCATTCAGCAGCATCGTGCCTAGCAAGACATTGATCAGCGGATTTATGTAATAGCCTAGGCTTGCTGCGTAGACTTCTCCTGCCTGGATAGCCCAGACGTAGATGTACCAGTTAGTCGCAATCAGGAGGGCGCTGGCCGTTAGCACCATTAGGGCGCGAGGGTTCGCGAGTGCATCCCTGATGTCTGGGATCTGCTTACGGAAGAGCACGATCAGCACGCAGATTGGCAGTGTCCAGACGATGCGCCAGCTGACAAATTCAAATGCCGGAACGCTACTCACGAGTATCAGGTAAAGCGGCAGGAAGCCCCAGATCAGGTAGGCGCCCAACGCTGCGGGTAGGCCACTCTTTGCATTTTCTGGTTGATCGCCGTTCATCGCTGCCAGTTAGGGTTGCTCCTCGCGCGCAGCAAGCAAACTTCACGATCACACCTGATAATAAATTTCATTGGTGAACAAGAATCCTGCATCGGCCGTTGCAGGTTGTTCAGGTTAGTCCCGCTAAACATGAATAACTCGATTCGATCTTGGGCCTTCCACCATTGGCCCGGGCGCGGCTCCCACCAAGCCGTGGAAAGCGTCTCTCAGCCATTTGGCAGAGGGGCGCTTTCACCTTTTTCTGGTCCAGAATTGGTCCTAGGAGAGGCCGATATTTATCATGGCGCGCGGTTGTTCCATCTCGGTCGTGGCTACTGGATACGCGCAATAATCAGCCGCATAATAGGCGGCGGGCCGGTGGTTGCCAGACAGACCCACGCCGCCAAACGGAGCTGCTGAAGAGGCACCATTGGTAGGCCTGTTCCAATTGATGATACCTGCGCGGATGCTCGACCAGAATTTGTCGAAATCATCTTGCTGGCCGCCGATGAGGGAAGCTGAAAGCCCAAAGCGGGTATTATTCGCTTCAGCTATTGCTGCATCAAAATCCGGGACCTTGATCACCTGTAATATCGGGCCAAATAACTCGACATCGGGCCGATCGGCCATTGCCGTCGTATCTATGATTCCCGGAGTAAGGAAGGGCAGGTCTTCTTGCAGCCGTTTGAGGTTCTTTAGTGGCTTCCCACCATGAGAAAGCAGGTGGACAAAGCTCTCGACCAGCATTTCCGCAATTCGATTGTCGATAACCGGGCCCATAAATGGCTGGGGATCTGCAAACGGCTCGCCGACGATCAACCGGTCTGTCAGCTTCAGGAGCTGTTCCATCAGTGGTTCGTATAAATGATCGAGCACGATCAGTCGGCGCGCCGCAGTGCAGCGCTGCCCGGCCGTCGTGAAGGCCGATTGAACAATCAGGGTGGATGCATCCGCCAGCATAGGCGTGTCGATTACAACGATGGGATTGTTGCCACCCATCTCAAGCGCCACGATCTTCGCGGGATTGGTCGCCAATGCACGATTGATTGCGACACCTGCCTGCACCGAGCCGGTGAACAAAACGCCGTCGATATCGCGATGCGATACCAAAGCCTTACCCTCTTCAACGGCGCCGATGGCAAGCTAGACTATATCC
>DMWU01000081.1 GCA_003483125.1 Erythrobacter sp.
AAATCGATCTTCTCGGCAATCGCCTCGCTCAAATAGGTGAAATTGCCACTTGCGTCAGAGGCCCAGAACCAACCTAGGCCCGTCCGCTCAAGATCGTCGAGCATGGCCAGTTTTTCGTCATCAGAAAGGTTATTTGCCATGGTTTCACGCACGTCTGAACGCCCCGCAAAGAGGCCTCCGTTCGCTGATCTCGACAACAAACTCTTTAGGGACACGATTTGCGTCTCCAATCTGGTGCCCAAGCCCACTCGGGGCCATTCCTGTTGGTTGTGTAAACCCGGTTGGTTATTTTTGTCCTAATGCGAGGGTTGAAATTATGCTTTGGTTAAGGTCAACACTGGCTCTTGTGAATTGACTAAAATTTATCTGAATTTCAGTAGATTGCTCGGGAATTTTTCAATAGTGTGGCGCTACCATTGTTAGAGATTAGGGATCATAAGCTAACCCCGTACGTGGGCGCCCGATCATCTCCACTTTGTTCGGCGACGCCCGGTAACGCCTAAATACAATCCCGTCTCCGTCGTCTATCGCCTGCGACTCAATCTCGGGGCCAAAGGCCTCACTGCTCCCAAGCCCCACCTCTAAAGGGCTACGGATTACCCTTACATGACCTTGCATTGCGGCCAACTGCTCGTCATTCTCACAGGTCTCAATTCCAGAAGAAGGGTTCAGTAGGAGGAATTATGCCGCAAGGGCCAACACTCGAGAATGAAGCTGCCCAATCAACAGCCGCACTTGGCCCACTAATCGGGATTGCGCGAGAAGATCTTGTCGGAGCAGTCGCAGTATTGCTGCGTGAAAGTGCTTCCGATCCCAATCGGATCATGAAGCACGCAAAGTCCATGACTGAGGACATGGTCAAAATCATGACCGGTAAGTCCGAGCTTGCGCCACACCCCAAGGACAAGCGCTTTATGGACCCTGCATGGCAATACAACCCATTCTTCCGAGCGGGCGCGCAATACTACCTCGCGATCCAGAAAGGCATGCATAGTTGGCTTGAAGACCTGGAACTCGATGATCTCGAGCGTGACCGCGCAAATTTTATCTCAAACATCATCATTGACAGCTTAGCACCTACAAACACATTGGCCGGAAACCCTACCGCACAAAAGCGGTTGATCGACAGCGGTGGCCTTTCCTTGATCAAGGGATTGCAGAACGCCTATAATGACGTTGTCCACAATAAGGGCATGGTCAGCCAGGTAGACAAGCGACCCTTCAAGTTGGGCGAGAACATCGCCACTTCTAAAGGTTCGGTTGTCTTGCGCACCGAGATGATGGAACTAATCCATTATGCGCCCACGACGGATGAAGTCCATGAGATCCCGCAACTGACAATTCCGCCGCAGATCAACAAGATGTATATCAACGACCTCTCGCCCGAGAAGTCTGTGATCAAGTATCAACTCGACAATGGCATTCAAACTTTCGTGATTTCCTGGCGTAACCCGTCAAAGGAACAGGGCGTTTGGAACATGGCCGACTGCATCCGCTCCTGCGAAGAGGCGATGGAGGCAGTTGCAGACATCACGGGCGCGAAGAAGGTCAATGTCTCGGCTGGCTGCTCGGGAGGTCAAACCGCCAGCGTTCTGGCCTCCAAACTGGCGTCCGAAAAGAACGACCTGCTCGGTTCGCTCACACTGATGGTCTGTGTACTTCATCCCAAGCAGAACGATATTGAGGCGGGTTCATTGGTATCCGAGAATGGGATGAAGCTCGCTCGGCAGCGGGCGGCGAAAGCAGGAATTATCAAGGCCGATGATCTAGCTCGCGGCTTTGCGTGGCTCCGGCCCAATGACCTGATCTGGAACTATGTGATCAACAATTACCTATTGGGTGCCGATCCACCGGCATTCGATGTGTTGTTCTGGAACTCCGACGCCACAAACCTTTCAGCCAGCCTGATGGGCGATTTCCTTACACTTTTTGAAACACTTGCCTTCACCAAGAAGGGCGAGGTGGAGATGGCTGATCACAAGATCGACCTTAGCAAGGTCAAGTCGGATCTATTCGTCCTCGGCGGGGTCACCGACCATATCACGCCTTGGAAGGCCACTTATCGCTCTACACAGCTGTTTGGATCGAAGGATATCACCTACGTCCTGAGTCAATCGGGTCATATGCAAGCCATCCTTAACCCTCCCGGGAATCCCAAGGCCAAATACTATCTCCAGAAGAAGAAAGGCAAATTGCCAGAAACAGCAGAAAAGTGGCTCGAGGACACCGAGGAGATTGCAGGCAGTTGGTGGCCTTACTGGATGGAATGGATGCAAAAGCGTTCGGGCAATATCATATCTGCGCCGAAAGAACTGGGGAATGATAAATACAAGCCACTAGACCCGGCACCCGGACTCTACGTAGTGGAGGAAAGATAGATATAGCCGAAAGACGGCAGCAGGAGAGGATTTCAGCGTTTGAAAGACAAGCTTGACGTAGCGCTGGAAGAGGCCATGCGCGACGCCTCGATCACCATGGAGACCGTGGGCGGGCGGACGCTTCGAGTTGCCACTTGGCGGCTTGAAATGCCAAGTGAGCACCTCCCTATTTTGTTCTTCAACGGAATAGGCGCAAATATTGAAGCCGTCGCTCCCTTAGCCGAAGCGTTGCAAGATCGCGCTTTCATTATGTTCGATATGCCGGGAGTAGGTAGGTCACCGGATCCCATAATTCCATATACGGCCTGGACCATGGCTTGGACGACGACCTTGCTTCTAGATAAGCTTGGGGTCGACGAGATCGATGTGATGGGTGTGAGTTGGGGTGGCGCGATGGCGCAACATTTTGCCCTTCAGCATCCTGGCAGAACAAGGCGCCTTATACTCTGCGCAACAAGTGCCGGAATGTTAATGGTGCCTGGCAATCCGGCGGCCTTATCGAAGATGGCCGATCCCAGGCGATATGTCGACGCGGCCTTCATGGAAGAGCACTTCCAAACCCTTTACGGTGGCGCATTAGGAAAAGCCGCTGGCAAGGCGGAGCACATCCATCGCCTCAAACCGCCCTCTAGGCGCGGCTATCTCTATCAATTGATGGCGATGTTGGGTTGGACCAGCGCACCTGCCCTCCCCTTCATGAAAAAGCCAACCTTGATCATGATGGGAGATGACGACCAAATCGTCCCAATCGCAAATGGCAACATATTGAACTCGCTAATACCCAATAGCGAACTTTTGGTTCTCGAAGGTGGCGGTCATCTGTTCCTTCTCAGCCATAGTGATGATTGCGTCGAAGCTATGCGGCGCTTCCTGGATGAACCGGAACATGCGGAGGAAGCGGAAGCAGCCTAATTGTAGCGGGCTGGGCTTTGGGAGAGGGAACAGCATGCGACATATTGCGATCATCGGATCTGGCCCTGCGGGATACTATACCGCCGAAGCGGCCCAAAAACATTGGGGAGACGAGATATGCGTGGACATATTCGACATGCTCCCCGTGCCGTATGGATTGATCCGCTTCGGCGTCGCGCCTGACCACCAATCAATCAAGAGCGTGTCACGGCGCTACGAAAAGACTGCACTAAATGAGAATGTACATTTCATTGGCAATGTCTGCGTGGGCCGCGACATTACTATACCCGAACTCCAGCAGCTATATGATGCGGTGGTTCTTGCGACCGGCGCACCCAATGATCGGCAATTGGGTATAGAGGGCGAAGATCTGGATAACGTGTTCGGCAGCGCCGCATTTGTGGGATGGTACAATGGCCACCCCCAATTTACCGATCTTGATCCTGACCTTTCAGGCCGCAACGCCGTGGTAATTGGAATGGGAAATGTCGCATTGGATGTCGCCCGGATCCTCGCCAAGACAGAACATGAGTTTGCCGGTGCAGATATCGTTAGTCATGCGCTCGAAGCCCTGAAGAAAGCAAATTTCGAAACGATCACAATTGTTGGACGTCGCGGCCCGCACCAAATCATGATGACGCCCAAGGAATTGGGCGAACTGGCTGCGCTTGAACGAGCCTCACCGCGTGTGGACCGTGATGATCTGCCTGACGAGGAAGAAGATTTAATCCTTGAACCCGGCCTGAGAAAATCAGTTACCCACTTGCGTAGCTTTGCCGCAATCCCAGAGGCGGTCCATGCCGAAAAGCCAATCGAAATTGCGTTCGATATGTTTGCAAGCCCTCAAGAATTGGTCGGCGATGGGAAGGTTGAATTCGTGCGGGTTGAGCGCACCGAAGTCGAAACAGGAAAAGCAATCGGAACAGGCGAGTTCTACGACATTCCGGCGGACATCGTGATCAGCTGTATCGGCTATCGCTCTTCACCAATTCCCGATGTCCCTTTTGACGAGCGTATGGGGCGCTTTGCTAATGATGATGGGCGCATCCTGCCCGGCATCTATTGTGTGGGCTGGGCGCGCCGCGGGCCGACAGGCACGATCGGTACCAATCGACCTGACGGCTATGGCGTTATCGACAAAATTGTCGAAGATATGGACAGTGGTGGCTTGGGACGTGCCGACAAGCTTGGCCGTGATGGCTTCGATGAACTGGCCAAAAAACGCGGGCTGGATGTCGTAACCTTCCGCGATTGGAAGAAGATTGAAGAAGCTGAGGAGAAAGCGGCCCGCGAGGGAGCGCCAAGGGAAAAGT
>DMWU01000292.1 GCA_003483125.1 Erythrobacter sp.
CGGTGACGCCGGATCTCGTACGGACAATCACACCGCCAGGATTCGGTTCTGCATTCGAAAATGGCCAACCCGGCGATCGTCTACCCGGCTCGCCGAAGACCCAATTCTCGCTGTTTGGGGCATATGATTACCCACTTGAGAATGGAGATAGTCTCATCTTCAATGCCAGCTATACCTGGCAGGGTAGCGTGCTGAGCCGTGCCGGCGGGCGTGGCTCAAGCCTGACTCTGGATAGCTATGGCGTGGCGAATGCGGCCCTGACATACGAGGCTGACCGCTGGTCGGCGACACTATTCGTTGACAATGTGTTTGACGAGTTCGCTGAAACAGGTGTTATTGGTTCGGTACTGAACAACCAGATCGTAACCGACTTTGAAGGCGGTGATGTCTTTGTGAGAGGGTTCTCGACCCACATCCTACCTCCCCGTGCAATTGGTGTACGGCTCAAGTTCGACTTCGGAGATTAAGATTCGAGATCACACCTGCTGGTGCGATTGCACATGAAAAGCCCCGGACCTGCCAGCAGGTACGGGGCTTTTTGGTTGGCCAACGAAAAGAGGGCCGGCAGTTTCCTGCCAGCCCTTCAATTCACGCCGAAAGTGATAACGCCTTACGCTCCCTCAACCTCTGCGAGGTCGACCTTGAGGCCGGGACCCATCGAAGAGGTAAGCGATACCTTCTTCACATAGCGACCCTTGGCGCCCGAAGGCTTGGCCTTGACCACTGCATCGGTCAGCGCCTTGAAGTTTGCCTTCAGGTCTTCGTCCTTGAAGGAAAGCTTGCCGATGCCGGTGTGGATGATGCCCATCTTCTCGACGCGGAACTCGACCTGGCCGCCCTTGGCGTCCTTTACTGCCTGTTCTACGTTCGGGGTAACCGTGCCCAGCTTGGGGTTCGGCATCAGGCCCTTGGGACCCAGAACCTTACCAAGGCGGCCAACAACACCCATCATGTCGGGCGTTGCGATCACACGGTCATAGTCGAGATTGCCAGCCTGCATGTCTTCCATCAGGTCTTCAGCGCCAACCTTGTCAGCACCAGCTGCGGTGGCTTTCTCGGCATTTTCGCCCTTGGCAAATACGGCAACTTTCACTTCCTTGCCGGTACCCGAAGGCAATGACACCATGCCGCGGACCATCTGGTCTGCGTGACGCGGATCGACACCCAAATTGATTGCGAGTTCAACCGTCTCGTCGAATTTCTTGCTGCCGAAGTCGCGCAGCGTCTTGATTGCATCGTCGACGCTGTAGAACTTCTCGCGGTCGAGTTCGGCGACTTGCTTCTGCTTCTTGCTCAGCTTTGCCATGGTCTTAGCCCTCCACCACTTCGAGGCCCATCGAACGCGCACTGCCTTCGATGATCTTGGTTGCCTGGTCGATATCGTTCGCGTTGAGATCCTTCATCTTGGTCTCTGCGATTTCGGCCAATGCCGAACGCTTGATCGTACCAGCGCTTTCCTTGCCAGGTTCGCTGGAACCCTTCTTCAGCTTGGCAGCCTTCTTGATCAGATAGCTGGCTGGTGGGGTCTTGGTCGTGAAGGTGAACGAACGGTCTGCATAGACGGTGATCGTCGTAGGGATCGGCGAGCCCTTTTCAAGGCTGTCGGTCGCGGCGTTGAACGCTTTGCAGAATTCCATGATGTTCACACCGCGCTGGCCCAGTGCCGGGCCGATAGGCGGTGATGGGTTTGCGATGCCGGCTGGCACCTGCAGCTTGATATAGCCGTCGATTTTCTTGGCCATGAGGCCACTCCTTTCACACTGTCGAGCCATCACGCATCTGCGAGGTAAATTGGCTCTCATGTTAAGTGGTCAAACAGCGAGCCCAAAAACTGGTTAGTTCTCGCCTTCCACACGAATCCCTTTCGGGAAGGCGCGCGGATAGCGAAATGGGCGTAGATTGCAAGCGAATCCGGTGCAGAGGAGCGTGTGCTTCCTCCGCTTGCCCCTAAGTACCTATTGTGCGAGCCTAGTTGGCGTGACCACATGGGGGAATGGCAATGGCCAACCAGCTTACCAGGCGCGATGGGATAAAGCTTGCAGCAGGGGCAAGCCTCGCTGCACTTGCCCGGCCCGCAATTGCCGCAAGAAAGCTCGGCAACGGGCACTTTGATGTTGCCATCATCGGGGCCGGGGTCTTCGGCACGTGGACAGCCTGGCATCTCGCAAAATCAGGTCGCAAGGTAGCGCTGGTCGATCAGTATGGCCCGGCTAATGCCCGCGCCTCCTCAGCGGGTGAAAGCCGGGTGACGCGTTTGGGATATGGCGCGGATGCAATCTATTCGGAAATGGCCGCTAACTCTCTTCCCTATTGGCAGGCCCTGTCCGATCGTTGCGCGCTACCAATCTTCCATCAAACCGGCGTCCTGTGGTTCTCGCCAGGCGAGAACGATTACATGCGGCAATCGCTCGCCTGGCTCAAAGCCAATAACCGGGCCCATTGGTATGGCGATGCCGCAATGCTGCGCGCACGCTATCCGCAAATGCGCTTCGAAGATGGCGAGGGTGGCTTCCTTGAAAAAGAAACCGGTGCCTTGATCGCAAGTCGCGCTGTCCAGACACTCGTTGAAGAGTCTTCTGCGCCTGTCATTGCCGCAAAGGCTGGCCAACCAGCAAGGCGCAGTGACGGCGCCTACCAGGTTACCGATGGCGTTACTGCGAATGCGCTGGTCTATGCCTGCGGACCTTGGCTTTCCAAGAGCTTCCCCGAGCTGCTTGGCAATCGCATTGTGGCGACCCGGCAGGAAATCCTGCATTTCGGATCGCGCGAAGGCGACAGGCACTTCGCCCCTCCCGCCCAACCTGTATGGGCGGATTTCAATGATGGGGAGATTGTCTATGGTTTGCCCGATCTTGAAGGGCAGGGTTTCAAGATCGCTTTCGACAAGCATGGGCCCCGGATCGATCCTGATAGCCAGGACCGCCGCGTCTCGGCCGCTACAGTCGAGAGGTCTCGTGCTTATCTAGCACGGCGTTTTCCGACATTGGCGGACGGGCCGATAGTCCACGGACGAGTGTGCCAGTATGAAAACAGCTCGAACGGCGATTTCCTGATCGACCGCCTGCCCGGCCATGACAATGTCTGGCTGGTTGGCGGGGGCTCAGGACACGGGTTCAAGCATGGCCCCGCAGTGGGGGAGCGCGTAGCGAGACACATTGTCGACTCTACCTTCGCAGTCGAGCCTCGCTTCTCGTTGGAAACAAAAGGAACCTCGGCATCACGCAGTGTTTTCTGACGAAGCAACATTTCGCGCGCCAGCAAGCAACCCATCGCTAGAATTGCCTCTTTATAATTTTGTGGGCGCTGGTTCTTACTTAACCAGTTCGACCTGTTCGAAGTCCAGCTCAACGGGCGTTGCACGTCCGAAGATCGAAACGCTGACCTTGACCTTGTTCTTGTCGAAGTCGAGCTCTTCCACCACGCCATTGAAGCTGGCAAACGGACCGTTAAGAACCTTGACCTGGTCGCCGATTTCGTAATCGACGTGGATCTCGCGCTTGGGCGCAGATTTCGCCTCTTCCACACCGCCAAAATAGCGTGCAGCCTCTTTCTCGCTGATCGCCTGCGGCTTGTTATTCGAGCCGAGGAAACCAGTTACCTTGGGCGTATTCTTGACCAGGTGATAGACATCGTCGGTCATCTTCAGCTTGGCCAGCACATAGCCAGGCATAAACTTCCGCTCCACCTGGACCTTCTTGCCGCGCTTTACCTCGGTCACCGTCTCGGTGGGCACCTGCACGTCTTCCACTGCATCGGACAGGCCAAGCCGCTCTGCCTCGTGGATGATTGCGTCACGCACCTTATTCTCAAAGCCCGAATAGGCGTGGATGATATACCAGCGAGCCATGGATTACCCTTTTAACCTCAAGTCCAAAAATGCGCTGCCAATCAGGCAAGCGAGAGAAGCCAGCTCACGATTGAGCTGAACACAGTGTCGATCCCAAGGAAGAATAGCGAGAGAATCAGCATCATGATGAACACGAAGATTGCCGTACGAACGGTTTCTTCGCGGGTCGGCCATACGACCTTGCTTGTTTCGCTGCGAACTTGGTTCACAAATTCGGCTGGCGATGTCTTGCGCTTTTTCTCTTCGGCCATGGTTTGACCTTTCGTCCTCGATAAAATTTCGTGTCCTTTGACAATTGGGGGATCGCCGCCCCGGTTCAACTCCGGGAGGGGCTATATCTGATTCCAATGTCGGAAGACGATTGGCCATTTAGGCTGCGCACCATCCAAAAGCAACCCATGCAATGCATAGGAGGCGCTTATGTCGACCTGCCCAATAACCCGGTCACATATGCATTTTTAGGGCTAGCCTTGGCGGTCGGCGCGCTCTAGCGTGCGCGGCTTCAATTGGGATCGCATGAGGGAACCCCTTTATGGCCGCGACAGAAGCGAGCTCGAAATCACTACTCGATCAAATCGTAAATGTTTCAGATTTTATCTGGGGCGGAGAATGGAACGGGGTAGAAGTCATCCCCTTCCCGCCAATGGTAGTCGCACTTTTGGGCGTCGGCCTTTGGATGATGATAGGGCTGCGCTTCTATCCGCTGCGCCAATTCGGCCCGGCAGTGAAAGGCCTGTTCAAAGGGCGCAAGGGATCTGGCGATGGTGAAATCTCGCCATTTGCAGCGCTTTCAACCGCGCTTTCCGGCCAAGTAGGCACCGGCAACCTGGCAGGCGTTGCCTTTGCAATCGCCTGGGGCGGACCGGGCGCGGTTTTCTGGATGTGGATCACCGCCCTGATCGGTATGGCCCTGGCATTTGGCGAGGGCGCACTGGCGATCCGCTATCGTGAGAAAACCAGCGACGGCGTCTATCGTGGTGGTCCGATGAGCTACATCATGATGGGCCTGGGGCCCAAATGGACCTGGCTGGCGGTACTTTTCTGTATCGGCACGCTGTTCTCCGCACTCGTTACCGGCAATTCGATCCAGGCGAACGAAGTCGCGACGGGCCTCAACGAATTGTTCGGGATCGAGCGTTGGATCGGCGGGCTAGTTGTCGCAACCGCCGTGTTCATCGTCATCATCGGCGGCATCAAATCGATCGGTAATGTTGCGGAGAAGGTCGTCCCATTCATGGCGGCCGCCTACATCCTGCTGGCTATTACCGCACTGGTGCTGAACATCAGCGACCTGCCGGAAACCTTCACTCGAATCTTCGAAGGCGCATTCAACAACCAGGCTGCAGAGGGCGGATTTGTTGGCGCTTTGATTATCATTGCCATTCGCGCGGGCGTTGCGCGCGGGCTCTTCTCAAACGAGGCGGGCCAGGGCTCTACTGCCATGGCTCATGCTGTGGCGCAGACCAATGACCCCGAACAGCAGGGCCGCATGGCCATGCTGGGTACTTTCATCGATACGATCGTAATCTGCACGATGACCGCTCTCGTCATCCTCACGGTTCAGGGTGATTTCACTGGCGCGGGCCAGGCGGTAGAGCATGTTTGGCAGTCTGACCTGAGCACGGTGGAAACAGCTGGCGTTGCCACCACAATCGCTGCCTACAGTGCTGCCTTCCCAACGATCATCTTCAATGGACCGCTTGGAACGCTGGTCGTCAGCCTGGCGCTGATCCTGTTCGTCTTCACCACGCTGCTGACATGGAGCTATTACGGTGAGCGCGCGATCACGTTCCTGTATGACCGGATCCCTGGCTCAACGCGCAAGGGTGAGAAGGTTTTGCATATTATCTGGCGCCTGCTTTGGTGTATCGCGATCTATGTAGGCGCCACACAGCCGTCGCAGCTGGTATGGCGCCTAGGCGATATTTCCAACGCTGCGATGGCCCTGCCAAACCTTCTGGCGCTGGCACTGCTATCAGGTGTTGTATTTAAGCTCGCAAAAGGGCAGAAAGACGCTGGACCGGATTACAGGGCTGAAACCCCTGAAGAACCGGAAGAATATTGATTACCTATCTATGAGATCCGCTGGCCCGAGGGCCGGTGTTAGGGGGCCGACGACCGGGGGGAAACGTCGGCCCCAATTCTTTGCACGTTGGAAAACGCGACAAGGCCGACCACAAATCTGCAGGAAAATGGCAGGGGTGACAGGATTCGAACCCGTGGCCCTCGGTTTTGGAGACCGATGCTCTACCAACTGAGCTACACCCCTGCAGCGCCGCCGCCCTCTAATGCCAAGTTCGCGGCATGGCAACCTACGATGAGACACTTGGCCAATATTAGGCATCTACTGCTATAGCATGCTGGCTATGCATGCCCCGTTGTCAGATCCGATTCCGGTCGAGATGCTGCTTCTTGCCTATAGAAGCGGCATTTTTCCCATGGCTGACAGGCGCGATGATCCAGATATCTTCTGGGTCGAACCGCGAGAGCGGGCAATCATCCCTCTTGATTCGTTCAAGCCATCACGCAGCCTGCGCAAAATTCTGAGGCAAGATCGCTATCAAGTGACCCTGAATCGAGATTTTGCGGCGGTTATTGCTGCCTGCGCTGCCCCGCGCGAGGAGCATCCGGAAAGCTGGATAAGCCAGCGAATCATAGCAAGCTACAAGCTGCTACATGCCGCAGGCCATGCTCACTCGGTCGAATGTTGGGATGGCCAAGAACTGGTGGGCGGCCTTTACGGCGTGAGTTTTGACCGCGTATTTTGCGGGGAAAGCATGTTTAGCCGTGCAGATGATGCCAGCAAGGTAGCACTGGCTTGGCTGGTTGCGGCCATGCGCGTTGCCGGTTTCAAGCTGTTGGACTGCCAGTTTTTGACAAGCCACCTGCAATCACTTGGGGCGACCGAAATTCCCCAAACCGAATATCTGGAGCGTGTCGCCGCCGCAAAGGGTGATCCCACTCTCTCGCTGTCAGAGGTATTTGATCGATTCGCGGCTGAAGAGGATCACTCCTCGCCCGGGAAACTCATCGCGCAATCTTTCACCCAAACATCATAGATTGGGTGCTCGACGACATTTAGGCTGGGCGAGTTCTTGAACAACCAGCCAGAAAAAATCTGTGAGAAGTCATCCTCGCCGCGATCACGTACAGAAACCTGAACGAATGCACCTGTCTCCTTGGGCATCTCCCATGGGGGCGTCCGCTCGCATGCCTGCAAGGTAACCTCCACATCTCCCACTTGCTCGCTATCGCCCGGTGAGAGCTGTAAGTCCTGACTCACATTATTGCGTTTGTTGAGCACGCCGATCGTGGCGACGCGCTCTTCCATTGGCGTGCCAATCTGTTCCGGCGCACTTCCAAGGGGTTGGGCCGGTCGCGATTCCTCGGGAGATTCGAGCCTCGGCGTATCAGCAATCTCGTCGGATGCAGTCTGGTCTTCGCAACCCGCCAGAAGCAGCGGAATACAAAATACCAATACCGGGAATTTCCCGCGCATGATCAGCCTTCGGGGCTCCAGGCTTCGTAGTCACCAACTGCCTTGGCGCGTTTTCCGCCACGCTCAAGCGCGCCCTGCGGACGATAGGCATCTTGCGTGCCAGTAGCGTTGGGAGTGAAATCGGCTTCCCATATTTGGGGAGGCGGCAAATGGCTTTCAGGCACATCGTCAAATGCGCCGTGCAGCCAGCCATGCCATTCGGACGGGACCCGGCTGGCATCGTTGGGGCCATTGTAGATCACCCAGCGACGCTCTTTCCCGCGAGCATCGGGCTTACGCGAGCGGTAATACTTGTTGCCCTGAGCATCGGTGCCCACATGTTCGCCCTTGCGCGAAGTGTAGAGCATGGTGCCGATTGTCGCACCGTCCCACCAGGTGAATATCTTGCCTAGGATTCCCATGGCCCGCCGCCTAGCCGATTCGTCCGCTCTCGCCAAGCGGGAAGAGCCGCATATTGCTCACCATTCGACTAAATCACCTGGTGCTATGCCCAATTCCGCCGCACGCCCACCTCGTAGCTCAAGAACGGCAATGCCAGGTGCAACCGAAGGAATAGAATCCAGTGAATATGGCACTGTGTAAGCCGCGATATTCAGGATTCGTCGGTCCGGCCCAATGAAGATTATGTCGAGCGACAACGGCGTATTCCTCATCCAGAAACTGAGAAATTGTGGTCGGAAAAATAGAAAGAACATGCCTTCATTCTCGCCCAATTCCTCGCGGAACATCAGGCCGCGGGCCCGCTCTGCCGGGGTTAATGCCAGCTCGGCCCGAAAACTATGTGTTTCTCCTTGGCTCCGTACCTTCACGACTATAATATCGAGGCCTGAAACAGGATGTACCGAATCTTGCACAGAGGGCTGCACCTGCGTCGGCTCGCTCCCCGCCTGCGTAGAGCATGCCGCAACCAGCAACGCGAATGCGAGCGAAACACTCCGCGCAGGTTCAGTCAGACTACTCATCCAGCTCATAGGCCCATTCTTCTGCATCGTTGATGGTATGCGCCTCGATCAATTGCCGGGCCACGTCGAAGCTGTGGCCTGCACGAACCATCGCCGCAAGCTGCTTTTCCCGCAGGGCTCGATCGGGAAGCTCCACACCGAACGCGCCGAACCGTTTTTTGCGGGCCATG
>DMWU01000172.1 GCA_003483125.1 Erythrobacter sp.
TCGATGTCCGAAAAGTCCACGCCGGGGTCGACGCCTTGCGTATACATGTTGAGAGCCACCGTAACGAGGCAACAATTGCCTGTACGCTCACCATTGCCGAACAAGCAGCCTTCGACGCGATCAGCACCTGCCATGATACCCAATTCGGCAGCAGCAACACCTGTGCCGCGGTCATTATGTGTATGAAGGCTGATTACTGCGGCATCGCGGTTGGGCAGGTTGCGACAGAAATATTCGATCTGGTCGGCATAGATGTTGGGCGTTGCCGCCTCGACTGTGGCCGGCAGGTTGAGGATGATAGGCTTTTCGCGGGTAGGCTGGAGCACGTCCATCACCGCTGCGCACACCTCGATGCTAAAGTCGATCTCGGCGGTTGAGAATGTCTCTGGCGAATATTGGAAATGCCAATCGGTATCGGGTTGTTTCGCGGCCTCGTCGCGCATCACCTTGGCGCCCATCGTGGCAATATCCCGAACTTCCTTTTTCGACATACGGAATACGATGTCGCGCCATGCCGGGCTTACCGCATTGTAGAGATGGACGATGGCCGCGCGTGCACCGGCAAGGCTCTCAAAGCTGGTTTTGATCAAGTCTTCGCGACTTTGCGTCAGCACCTGCACGATCACGTCATCAGGAATACGACCGGATTTGACGAGTTGCTGGATGAAGTCGAATTCGGTCGCGCCCGCGCTGGGAAAGCCGACCTCTATTTCCTTTATGCCAATGCGCACCAGCTCATCGAAGAAGCGGTTCTTCTTAACCGCATCCATTGGATCGACGATCGATTGGTTGCCATCGCGCAGGTCAGTTGACACCCAACGAGGCGGCGCTGTGATCGTGCGGCTTGGCCATTGGCGATCAGGCAGATTGATCTGCGGGAAGGGCCGGTATTTTCGGCCTGGCTCTGAAAGCATGTTCATTAGTTTGAGGCTCGTAACGTTGTTTGGCTGAATTCTGGCTGCCTATCCCTTGAGCGTCTCGCGCGCTCTATTGGCACGCGCAATCTCACGCCCAAGGGCGTGTAAGTCGTAGCAATAGCGATCCGTTACGATTCATGGTGCGATCCTTTGCCGAATCTTTCTTAGAACGCAAGCAATTTGCAAACTTCTTAAAGGGCGGAGAAAATTCCCTCGCTGCTGAAACCTTTCCGGCCAATCAAGCGAAAGATCAGGAACAAGCAAAAGGGACTATACTCATGAAACATGCCATTCTTCGGCTCGCCCTTTTTGCTACCTCCAGCGAAGACGCTCGCGGCTGAGTTGATCGACAGAAGTGACGCCCATCAGGCGCATGCCGCGCTCGATTTCATCCTTCAAAATACCGATGGCACGCTCGACACCCGCTTGGCCCGCTGCTGCAAGCGCGTAAAGATAGAGGCGTCCGCCGCTGGCCGCCGTCGCGCCTGCTGCGACGCTCTTTAGCGCATGCGTTCCGCGCCGTACGCCGCCATCGACAATAATTTCGATCTCCCCGCCAACGCAATCGACAATCTCGCGAAGCTGGTCAAAAGGGGCGCGGCTGCCGTCAAGCTGCCTGCCGCCATGGTTGGAAATCATGATCGCATCCGCGCCGATCTCTACAGCGCGGCGCGCATCATTCGCGCTCATTACGCCCTTAAGGCAGAACTTGCCGCCCCAATCCTGCCTGATCCGCGCGGCGGTGTCCCAATCCATAGAAGTATCGAGCATGGTGTTGAAATACTCTGCGATGCTCACTGCCTTGCCAGTGCCCTCGCTAACATGGGTATCGAGATTGGGGAGGCGGAACTTATCGCGGAGGAGATAATCGAGTGTCCAACGTGGCCGCGTCGCATAGCTCCACACCGCGCTCGGCGTGAAGCGGGGTGGGGTAGTGAACCCGCTGCGCAGGCACCTTTCGCGCTTGCCCGAAACGATTGTATCTACGGTGAGCGCAATCGCGTCGAACTTCGCCGTCTGACAACGCTTGATCATCGATTGGTTCAAGCCTTTGTCCTTGTGAACGTAGAGCTGAAACAGTTTCGGACCCGAAGTGAGCGCTGCAATTTCTTCTATGCTGCGAGTGGCGAGGCTGGATATTCCGAACCATAAGCCAAATTTCTCGGCAGCCTTTGCGACCGCAGTTTCCCCTTGCCAGTGAAATGCGCGCTGGACTGCTGTGGGGCTGAGCATCAGGGGCAGGGCGCTCTTGCGTCCCATGATAGTGCAGCTAGTGTCGATCTGAGCGACGCCGGCCAAAACGTCAGGCACTAGATCGCAAGTGTTGAATGCCTCTGTATTGCGGGCCTTGGTAATCTCATCATCAGCCGCGCCGTCGATATAGTCGAAAATCGGCCAGGGCAGCCTTGCCTTGGCCAGTTTCCTGAAATCGTCGATATTATGGCAGCCAGATAGACGCATATGCGCCTTCTTCGGACTAGTTCTTTTCTTTGTCCACCAGCTTGTTTGCGCTGATCCAGGGCATCATGGCGCGTAGCTCAGCCCCGGTCTGTTCGATCGGATGGGCCGCCGCAGCCTTGCGGCTAGCCTTCAGCTCTGGCTGGCCGGCGCGATTGTCGAGGACGAAATCCTTCACGAACCGGCCAGAAGTGATGTCGGCCAGAACACGCTTCATTTCGGCCTTAGTCTCATCGGTGATGATGCGCGGGCCGGTCTTGATGTCACCATATTCAGCGGTGTTGGAGATCGAATAGCGCATGTTGGCGATGCCGCCTTCATAAAGAAGGTCCACGATCAGCTTTGTTTCGTGAAGGCATTCGAAATAGGCCATTTCAGGCGCATAACCGGCCTCTACTAGCGTTTCGAAGCCAGCCTGTATCAGGTGTGTGATGCCGCCGCAAAGCACGGCTTGTTCGCCAAACAGGTCGGTTTCGCACTCTTCCTTGAAGTTGGTTTCGATGATGCCGCTGCGTCCGCCACCAACACCAGAGGCATAGGCAAGGGCGACATCATGCGCCGCGCCGCTGGCATCCTGATGCACAGCGATCAGGCAGGGTACGCCGCCACCGCGCTGATATTCGCTGCGTACGGTATGACCTGGTCCCTTGGGTGCGATCATGATGACGTCGATATCGGCCGGCGCCTCGATCAGGCCAAAATGGATGTTGAGGCCGTGTGCGAATGCAAGGGCAGAACCAGGGCGCATATTGCCGGCAAGGTCATTCTCCCAAATCGCAGCTTGGTGCTCGTCCGGTGCAAGAACCATCAGGATGTCTGCCCAGGCAGCAGCCTCGCTATTTGTCATAACCTTGAAGCCGGCAGATTCTGCCTTCTTGGCCGTGGCAGAGCCTTCCCGCAGTGCGATTGCGACTTCATTCACACCGCTGTCGCGCAAATTCTGCGCATGGGCATGTCCCTGGCTACCATATCCAAGCACGGCGATCTTCTTGCCCTTGATCAGGCCCAGATCGGCATCGGCGTCGTAATAAACCTTCATTTCGTTCCCTCTATTAGGTGCCTTCGGCACCGCGCATCATACCTACCACACCGCTGCGGCCGACCTCTACCAGGCCCAATTCGCGCATCAGCGTGATGAAACTGTCAATCTTGTCGGGCGCACCCGTCAACTCAAACACGAAGCTCTCAATCGTGGTGTCGACTACGTTGGCGCGGAACAATTCTGCAATGCGCAATGCTTCGACGCGTTTTTCGCCTGTTCCATTGACCTTGATCAGTGCTAGTTCGCGTTCGACATGAGGGCCCGCTTCGGTCAGGTCGACTACCTTGTGCACCGGCACCAATCGCTCAAGCTGCGCCTCGATCTGGTCGATCACCTCTTGCGGGCCATTGGTGACAATGGTGAGGCGGCTGACATTATGGTTCTCGGTAATGTCTGCCACCGTCAGGCTGTCAATGTTGTAGCCGCGTGCGGTGAAGAGTCCTGCGATCTTTGCTAGGATACCCGCCTCATTATCGACGGTGAGCGTGAGCACGTGCCGCTCTGACTGGGCTGCTGTAATTTTCATGAGAATTTATACCTAAACCAGAGCCTTCGCTTCGTCTTCCATAGTACCAGCGACCTGATCGCCATATAGCAGCATTTCCGTATGTGCCGCACCTGATGGGATCATGGGGAAGCAGTTGGCCTCTTTCGAGACCAGGCAATCGACTATTACGGGGCCGTCTGCGGCCAACATGGCTTCGATGCCTGCATCCAGCCCTTCCTCATTCTCGATCCGAATACCCGTCCAGCCATAGCTTTCAGCCAGCTTCACGAAATCTGGCAGGCTGTCCGAATAGCTGTTCGAGTAACGGCTTTCATAGGTAAGTTCCTGCCATTGGCGGACCATGCCCATATATTCATTGTTGAGGATGAAGATCTTGATGGGCAGGCGATACTGGCTCGCCGTTCCGAGCTCCTGGATATTCATCTGGATAGATGCCTCGCCCGCTATATCGATCACCAGATCTTCGGGGTTGCCCAACTGCGCGCCAATGGCTGCAGGCATTCCGTAACCCATGGTTCCCAGCCCGCCAGAGGTCAGCCAGCGATTGGGATCGGAAAAGCCGAAATATTGTGCGGCCCACATCTGGTGCTGGCCGACTTCGGTGGAAATGATCGGATTGCGATGTTTCGTTAGCTCGTAAAGCCGTTCGATCGCCTTTTGCGGCATGATCATGCCGGAACGTTCAGGATAGGCGAGGCATTCGCGTGCGCGCCATCCGGTGATACGCGCCTTCCACTCGCCAAGGTCCTTGGCTCGTCGATCTCCCCATGCGGCAATCATTTGCTCGAGCACGCGGGCGCAATCACCGACTATCGGCAGGTCCACCGGAACTGTCTTGTTGATCGAGCTGCGATCGATATCGACGTGAATTTTCTTGGAATTCGGTGAAAAGGCATCAAGCCTGCCTGTCACGCGATCATCAAATCGTGCGCCAATGCAAACCATCACATCACAACGGTTCATGGCCATATTGGCTTCGTAGGTGCCATGCATGCCCAGCATTCCTAGCCAATCAGGATGGTCGGATGGGAAGGCTCCCAATCCCATCAAGGTGCTGGTGACCGGTGCACCAGTGATATCCTGTAATTGGCGCAGCAGTCGGCTCGCGTCAGGGCCAGAATTGATTACTCCGCCGCCCGTGTAGAAGATCGGGCGTTCAGCCTTTGCCATCAGGTCAACGGCCTCGGCGATTTTCTCTGCGCTTGCGACCATCTGTGGCTCGTAACGATGCGCCGCAGATCCATTAGGTTCGCGAGTGAATGAGGGGACCGCAACCTGAACATCCTTGGGAATGTCGACTACAACCGGGCCGGGACGCCCAGTGGTCGCGATGCGGAACGCTTCCTCGATAGTAGGTTTTAGGTCAGCTGGTTCTTTCACAAGGTAGTTATGCTTGGTGCAATGACGGGTGATCCCGATCGTGTCCGCCTCTTGGAAGGCGTCGGTTCCGATCAGTGGCGTCGCAACCTGCCCGGTGATGACCACCATGGGTATTGAATCGAGAAAAGCATCGGCAATGCCGGTAACTGCATTGGTGGCACCCGGGCCGGAGGTGACGAGGACAACTCCCGGCTTGCCGGTTGAGCGGGCATATCCCTCGGCCGCGTGTGCTGCGCCAGCCTCATGCCGCACCAGGATGTGACGAATGCGTTCGTCTCCAAAAAGCTCGTCATAAATGGGCAGCACTGCGCCACCGGGGTATCCGAATATGAATTCGACCCCCTGTTCGACCAGGCTATCAACCAGGATTTTTGCGCCGCTGCGCTCCTGCGCCA
>DMWU01000201.1 GCA_003483125.1 Erythrobacter sp.
TAGAGGCGTTCGCAGGCGAAAGGCAAATGAGCGGCAAGGCGATGGTCGAATACTTCGCGCCTTTGATGGAATGGCTTGAAGAACAAAATAAAGGGAAACCGCAGGGATGGTAAAACACGGACTCTTGCTAACCGCCTTTGTCGCAACAGCCTGCACCGCATCGGAACCGCAGGCTAGCGACCCTGTTCCTTCGAATGATGTTTCCGGCACTCTGTTCGTCGCCAATAAGCGCGGCAACACTCTGTCCATGATCGACCTTGCCAGCGGTGAAGAGGTCAAGCGGGGCGAAAGCTGCACGAACCCGCACGAGCTGGCTGTGTCGCCTGATGGCAACCATGTCGCCCTTGCCTGTTACGGAGGCCAATCGATTGCCATTTTCTCGACAGGAGATCTTTCCCGTGTTTCAGAGATTGATCTGGGCGCAGGCGCAAGACCGCACGGAATTGTTTGGCATGCCAATGGCGATATTTACTCGACAGCCGAGGGGCGCCAGTCGATCTTCAGGGTGAGCGCTCCATTGGGAGAAGCTGGCATGGCAGAGTTTTCGACGAAACAGCGTGGGAGCCATATGTTGGCTGTGTCTCCTGATGGTAATCACGCATGGACCACTGATTTGGGGTCGAAGACCGTTACATCGGTTGATTTGACGGAGGCAAACCCTCCATTGTCAGTCGAAGTCGGGATCGAGCCTGAAGGTATATCGCTATCACCCGATGGTTCTGCATTGTGGGTCTCTGCGAGAGGTTCTGACATGGCTTTTGAGCTCGATCCGCAAACGATGGAAGTTCGTAAGAGCGTTGCGACGGGCAGCTTCCCGCTACGGCTTCTTGTGAGGCCGCAGGGTGATTTTGCAATCACCTCCGACCTAGCCGACGGTGGTTTGAGCGTGATCGACACGGCAAGTGGTGAATTGGTCCGATCAATTGCGGTGTCTAGCGCAGAGGAAGCCGAACGAAGAGTGCAGGTGACCATTTTATGGTCCTCGGATGGAGAGCTTATCTATGTCGCAGAGACCGAAAGCAACACTGTTGCAGAAGTCGACTTCGAATCCGGCGAAGTAATCCGACGCTTTGGCACGGGCGAAGGCGGAGATGGATTGGCTGTAATCACTCCTACTGCGGAATAGAGCTTGAAGTTCGTCACTGCTGATAGATTGCGGACGGTAATCAGGAGCAAGAAACTTCCATTTGAGCGGGCCAGTCCGCTAAATATACGATATTGAAAACCTTTGAGCTTCACTCGGAGTGCATTAGTTTACCAGGAGAATTTATGTTCAAGGCAATCGCCTCGCTGACCGCCATCACTTTGTTTGCTGCACCGACTTTGTCCCAAGAGAACGGCCTGATGATCAGTGCTGCAGACCCGCAAGGGATAGTCTCTGTCATGGAAATGGCCGGCTATGAGGCGGAGTTGGATCAGGACGGCTCTGACGATCCGATGATCATAACTGAGCTCAATGGATGGCAGGCGCGCGTTCTTTTTTATGGTTGCGATGCAGAGTCGCATGATGGTTGCGGTTCACTCCAGCTTCTCGGAGGATTTGATCGAGCGAAGCCTTGGACGGCGGAAGAAGCCATCCAGATTTCCGCCCAGTATAGATACTCAAGTGTATGGCTCGACGAGGAAGGTGACCCATTTATCCAATGGGACATCGTGACTGGCGATGGCATTCCCGCGAAAGTTTATCTCCGCTCGCTGCGGGAATTTGCTCAGGCGCTCTCAAATGCCGCGGCGATGGTTTTTGAGGAAGAGAATTCAGAGGAAGGTGAGTAATCACTTAGCTGCGCTTACGCATTCCTTGCCATCAGGCCGCCATCAACGGGAATTACTGCCCCGGTAATATAACTTGCCGCGGGCAAAACTAACGACAGCGTGATGTGGGCGACCTCCTCAGGCTCGCCATAGCGCCGTAAGGCGGTGCGGCGGTTCGCAAAGATCGCCTTGTGCTCTTCTGGTACCTTGTCGGTCATGGCTGTGCGAATTGGGCCGGGACAGATACAATTGACCGTGATCCCTTCCTTGCCCAGATCGACCGCCAATCCGCGCGTGAGGCCCGTTACGCCGGTCTTCGCTGCGACATAGGGCGTATCGCCGGGTGTTGCGCCTAGGCCTTCGGTGGAAGCGATGTTGACGATGCGGCCGGCATTGCTCTGTCTTAGCCAAGGAAGGGCCGCGCGAACCATGCGTTGCTGTGCGGTGAGCATCACCGAAATCGCACGATCCCAAATCGCGTCATATTCATTTCCATCATCCAGCGGCGAGAAGCTCGAGACGCCTGCATTGTTGATGAGGATATCGATACCACCGAAATCTGCGGCTATCCGGCCCGTTATGTCTTTGATCGCGTCATGATCCGACACGTCGAGCGCGTAAGCACGTGCATTGCCATCGCATTCTTGCGCCACGGCTTCGCAGGCAGCCAAATCAAGATCGGTCACGGCGACATTGGCACCTTCAGATGCGAATAGTCTTGCGGTTGCGCGGCCCATTCCGCTCGCAGCGCCCGTGACGATCGCAGTAAGACCTGCAATCGAGCGTGAGCGGTTGGGCGTCTCACTCATCGGAATGGGGGCTCGTTAAAGGCACGAAGTTTGCGGCTGTGCAGCCTGTCGCCCTCGTCGCGCAGGCGCTTGCACGCCTCGATACCCATCTGGAGGTGGGCCGCGATTGCTTCTTCGTAAAACTTGTTCGCTTGCCCCGGCAGTTTGATCTCACCGTGGAGCGGCTTATCGCTCACGCAAAGTAAAGTGCCATAGGGCACACGGAAGCGATAGCCCTGCGCGGCGATGGTCGCGCTTTCCATCTCGATGGCAATAGCGCGGCTCTGCGAGAAGCGCTTGGCTGATTTGGTATATAGCAGCTCCCAATTGCGATCATCGGTGGTGACTACCGTACCCGTACGCATCCTCTGCTTGAGATTGGCGCCTTGCGTGCCTGAAACCACCTCTGCCGCACCAGCGAGCGCCTGCTGAACTTCGGCGATGGGCGGGATAGGAATTTCGGGCGGAAGTACCGTATCCAAAACGTGGTCATCGCGCAGATATGCGTGGGCGAGCACGAAGTCGCCGATTTTCTGACTTGAACGCAAACCGCCGCAATGGCCGATCATCAACCATGCATGCGGGCGTATCACCGCCAAGTGATCGCAAATGGTCTTGGCATTGGACGGGCCCACGCCAATGTTCACAAGAGTGATGCCGCAACCATCATCGCGCTGGAGGTGATATGCAGGCATCTGGTGCTTGCGCCAGGCTGTGTCAGACAACTGATCACGCGCAGTGTTGGTAGTTTCCTTAATGCTAAGACCGCCCGCACCTGTAAGCGCGGTATAGCCATCCTGACCTATCTGGCGCCCGGCCCAATCAACAAATTCATCTACATAGCGGTGATAGTTGGTAAAAAGTACAAAGTGCTGGAAATCATCCGTACTAGTCCCCGTATAGTGCGCTAGGCGAGCCAGCGAGTAGTCCGTACGCAAGCCATCGAACAAGGAAAGCGGCAGGATTGGGCTGGGATCTTTGATGTCATGGCCGTCTGCCAGCTCGTCCCCGATTAGCGCCAAGTCGGTTGCCGGGAAGTATTTGGCAATCTCCAGAGGTTCAACTCCGGTCATCGCGGCGACCTGCTCGCTATCAAGCACATAAGGGAAAGGAATTTCCTGGCTGGATCGCGAAACTTCGAGTGTGATTTCGTAGTCCTCCGCAATCAACTCCAACTGTTCGCGAAGATAGGGCGCAAATAGTGAAGGGCGGGTAACAGTAGTGGCATAGGTGCCGCTCTGTTCAAGCCTGCCAAATGCACGCGAACGGTCTTTAGGATCGCCTTTGCCTTCGAAATGGATCTTCAGTTCGGGGTAAGCATAGCTGCCATCCTCACGCTTTCGGGAGGGCGGGATTGTACCTTTGGTGCCAAAGGCAACCACATCGTCGCGAAGCGTAGCGACCGCCTTGTCATAGGTTTCCTGTAATTGCGCGAGAATGCTTTCAACTATTTCCATTTCGCTAGGCTACTCCTCATTGTTGATTTTTCAAATATTCTTGTGACCGCGTGATTACGGCTCTTGCAAAAAGGGCGCGACCTTGCGGCCGCGCCCCTTATGGTTTTCGGGAAGGTGGAGCCGAGCAGGCTTCGTCTTCCTTCGTTTCTTCCTCAACAGCAGCTTCTTCTTCCGTAGCTACGGGATCTTCTGCCGGCTCATCGAGCATGTCGGCGGGAATTTCGCCTGGCTCAAGTGTCGGATCAACAGATTCCTGGAAGCCTTCCTGCGCGGCGGCAGCCTGATCTTCTTCGAACAGCTGCGCCAGCACGTCGACACCCTGGCTCTGAAGCTCTGCTTCATCGTCACTGCGGGCGACGTTAGCCTTTACAGTCACGTGAACTTCAGGGTGAAGGGCGATGGTGACATCATGCATGCCGATCACCTTGATCGGATGACCCATGATGACCTGCTTCTTGTCAACGTTGTGGCCCTGCTCGTTCAAACCGGCAACGATGTCACGAACATTGACCGAGCCATAGAGCTGACCAGCGTTCGAAGATGCACGGATGAGGACGATTTCTGCACCAGCGACGTTCTTGCCCAGCTTTTCAGCTTCAGTACGCTTCTCTGCATTTTCCTTCTCAAGGCGCTCACGGTTCGCCTCGAAGACCTTTTTGTTGGCTTCGTTGGCGCGAAGTGCCTTCTTCTGGGGAAGCAGGAAGTTACGAGCATAGCCGTCCTTCACGGTGACGACATCACCGATGGTACCCAATTTCTCGATACGTTCGAGGAGGATGATATCCATTTTCTTTCTCCTCTTACTTTACGATGAAGGGCAGCAGGCCGATGTGGCGGGCGCGCTTGATAGCTTTCGCAAGTTCGCGCTGCTTCTTGGCCGAGACGGCGGTGATGCGTGACGGAACGATCTTGCCGCGCTCGGACATGAAGCCCTGCAGCAGACGTACGTCTTTATAATCGATTGTTGGAGCGTTCTTGCCTGAGAAGGGGCAGCTCTTGCGGCGGCGGAAAAACGGGCGTGCCATCAGTCAAGATCCTCCCTGTCAGAGCGACGCTTACGATCGCGGTCATTCTTGCGCATCATTACTGATGGGCCATCTTCATGCTCATCAACGCGGATGGTCATGTAACGGATCACATCTTCATTGATGCGGGTCTGCCGTTCCAGCTCTTCAACAACTGTGCCAGGGGCATCGATGTTGAGCAGCACGAAATGTGCCTTGCGGTTACGGTCAATCTTGTAGGCGAGGGATTTAAGGCCCCAGGTTTCAGTCTTGGTAACCTTGCCTTCGTTCTTCTCGACGATTTCGGTCGCCGAAGCCGCCAGCGCATCAACCTGAGCCTGGCTCAGATCCTGACGCGCGAGAAAGATATGCTCGTATAGAGCCATCTCGCTTCCTTTCACTTCCTGCCGATCGCTGACCTTGCTGTGGCGGATCCACAACGGCCCCTCCGGCTTTCTTTAAATACCCTAATGACGCTAGGTCGATTCAGGAGATGCGCGCACATAGCGGTTTTGGCCGTTAATGCAAGCCTTGCGCATGCTACGAAGCGCGGGCAGTGCAGGCGTTTGTGACAGAGAAGGGAGAACTACAGTGCCAGGCGGCTTGATGGCCCTATTGGACGATGTTTCGATCATTGCGCGCGCGGCCGCAGCTTCGATTGACGATGTCGGTGTTGCTGCGAGCAAGGCGGGAACGAAGGCGGCAGGTGTAGTGATTGATGATGCGGCGGTTACTCCAAGCTACGTCACTGGCCTTACCCCAGCGCGCGAACTGCCAATTATATGGGCGATCGCTAAGGGAAGCCTGAAAAACAAGTTATTGATATTGTTGCCAGGTGCGTTGGCGTTAAGCTGGTTCCTGCCGCAGGCGATAATCTTCCTGCTAATGCTAGGCGGAGCCTATCTTTGCTATGAGGGCGCGGAGAAGGTTATCGAGACATTGGGTGGAGCGCATCATGGCAAGACGCTCGGTGATCCAATAGAGGACCCCGCAAAATTTGAAAAGCAGCGAATAAATGGCGCGATCCGGACTGATTTGATCCTGTCTGCGGAGATCGTCGCAATCTCGCTCAATGAAATCGCCGCCATTTCAGATAATTTCTGGGTACGAGCCGCAGCATTGGCGCTTGTAGGCATAGCGATCACGGTAGTGGTCTACGGGGCAGTCGCATTAGTCGTCAAAATGGACGATGTTGGCTTGAAACTTGTCGAAAGGAAGAGCGGATTTGAGCTCACCTTTGGCCATTTCTTGCTCCAGTCCATGCCCAAGCTTCTTACCCTGTTGTCGATTGTAGGGACTATCGCCATGCTTTGGGTTGGTGGTGGGATTATCCTTCATGGCACCCATGAGATCGGCTGGCATTTGATCTATGACTTAGGTCACGGTTTCGAAGTGTGGGCAGCCGAGATGTCAGGTGCATTCGGCGGGGTCCTGGGCTGGCTTGCTTATGCCACCTATTCGGCGATTCTAGGCCTTATCCTTGGTGCTGTAATAGCTGGCGTGCTGCACAAAGTCCTGAAATTTGGTCAGACGGCGGGAGGACATTGATCATGGGCGATGTACCAACTCTGCATACCTGCGCTCGTTCGCGTGGATTACGTGCCACCTGGGCGGCAGAAGAAGCAGGCGTGGAGATCGAACTCAAGGTCCTGCCATTCCCGCCGCGCTATCTCGCGCCCGAATATCTTGAAATCAATCCGCTCGGGACAATACCGATGCTTGTTGATGGCGAAAACAGAATGACCGAAAGCTGCGCGATTGCGCACTATCTGGCGCGCAAGGATGGCCCAACTCCCATGGTTATTGAACCGGGTGAGGCCGATTATGCTGCCTATCTCGATTATACCTATCACGCCGATGCGACGATTACCTTCCCACAAACAGTCTTTATGCGCTTCGCCATCTTTGAGAAGGATCGCGGCTGGGAGGAGGCAGGTCAGTCTTATGCAAATTGGTTCTGGAAGCGGCTAATCAAGCTCGAGCAGCGCTTGGAGGCGCGCGAATTCCTATGTGCGGATCGCTTCACAGTGGCGGATATCTGCTGTGGCTATGCCCTGATATTGGCCAAGAGCGTTGGGCTGGATGAGGGAGTCCCCGATATTTTAAAGGCATATCGTGACAGGCTAACCGCCCGTGAGGCTTACAAGCGCGCGGTTGCACGTGAAGAGGCAAGCCTAAAGGCCCTCGATAGCGCAGATTAGGCTGCCTGGTCTTGTGTGACCGGTCGTTGCGACAATTCGAGCCGCTGTAGCTTGCCCAACATGTCTCGAGGTAATTCGTCGACAAACTCGATGTAACGCGGGCGCTTGTAACCGGCAATTTGCGTCTTGAAACGCTTGGTAATCTCTTCTCGCGACAATTTCATGCCGGGATTGAGCACTACGAAAGCTTTCACCGCTTCGCCCCATTGTTTGTCAGGAACGCCGCAGCATCCGGCATCAGCGACCTCTGACATGGTTGCAAATACGGCATCGACCTCTGCCGGATAGACATTCTCGCCACCAGTTTTGATCAACTCCTTTGAGCGGCCCAGCAAATAAAGAAGGCTATGCTCATCCATCATGCCCAAGTCGCCGCTGCGCAGCCAGCCATGACCCAAAGCGGCCTCTGTTGCTTCATCATTGCGCCAATAACCCAGCATAACGTGCGGGCCGCGCATGCAAATTTCACCTTCCACACCCGCTGGTAATTCGTTGCCCTCCGGGTCAAGGATGCAAAATTCAACATGAGGCATGGGCCAGCCGATCGAGCGCGGATGTTTGCACATTTCAGGATAGTCGATGGCTGTCGCAAAGCCGCAAATCTCGGTCTGTCCATAGCCGCCGACCACGCGGCAATCCCAATCCTGCTCAACGAACTGATATAACTGGTCAAATCCAGGTCCTGCTCCGCCAGTGTAATTGGTGAGCGGTAAAGGGCGATTAGACTGAGATTCCATTTCGCGCCATGGCAGCAGAATCTGCGGGAATGCACTTGTGGATGTGCATTGCTCACGATGAAGCAAGTTGAGCATTGCCGCAGAATCATCGTCGCGTCCGGCAAAGACGATCGTGCCACCGCAAGCGATCATTGCTGCTACCTGCTGCATGCCGACGACATGGAAAAGAGGATTGACCGAAAACAGTCGTTCTATGTGCGTCCATCCACGCCTCGTGCACATGCCTAGGGCCGAAGTGGCAACTGCGCTTGAAGCTTGGAGACAGCCTTTGGGTCGACCGGTCGTGCCGCTTGTGTACATCATGTAAAGCGGGTGATCGGGTTCAAACTCTGAGAATGAACCGCCCGTCTGGTCTTTTGTTACGATTTCCTCAAACGCGCCTTTTGGATCATGCTGCTCGTCAACAAGCACGATCTCGCCTGGCTGACTTTCCTCCAGCAGATGTTCGAATCGTGGGTTGGCAAAGGTAATTGAAGGCTCGGCATTACCTGAAATCCAGCCAATCTCGGTCGGCGCAAGTCTCCAGTTTAGTAGCACGGCGATTGCGCCGATACGCCCACAAGCGAGCAGGATCGTGATGAATGGGGATCCGTCCGTCAGCAGAAGCGCTACTCTATCTCCTGGCATAACGCCCCTATTGAGTAGCCATCGAGCCAACTTCTCGACACGTTGGTCTAGATCGTGCCAAGTGAGGCGCTGGGGTCCGTCGATGGATACCTCGCGATGGGCAAGCCGACGTGCATTTGTACGAAACAGTGTGTCGAGAGAGAAATCGCGCGGTGACATGCCTAAAGCCTAGCAGCGCTAGGAAAGCTGCTCCATGATCGATTTTGCGAAGGTTGTCAGCGTGTCATCGCGCGCGCCCATAACAACAATTCGGTCACCGGGCTGAGCAAGTTCGACGATCCGCGCCCCACAATCGTCACGCTCTGGAATGTGTTCAGCGTTTCCGGTATTTTCACGGATCAATTGGACAATCCGCTCTGTGCCTTCGCTACTATCAACCGTTCCGCCAAAATAGACCGGATCGCTCATGATCGTAATGTCATCCGGCTCAAGTTCGCGTGCAAAGGTCTCTGCCAGCTCATGGCCCATTTGCTTTAGTGGCCCATATCCATGGGGTTGGAAGAAAGCGATCACCCTGCCGGGCGAGGATTTGAGCGTACGAAGCGTCGCCGCGCATTTCTCCGGATTATGGCCAAAATCGTCGATCACCGTCACGCCCCCCGGCGAAGTCCCTATAATGTCGAACCGCCTAGTAATGCCGGCGAAAGAGGCTAATGCTTTCACCGCGACCTCAAGGCCTGCCCCTGCGCAAGCAGCTCCCGCGATTGCAGCCAACGCGTTCGAAAGGTTGTGCCGACCGGGCATATTGAGAATGAGCGCGTATTCGCCCCCGTCGTGGTGATCGACTACGACCGCTGCTTGCCTTGTCGGTCCGTCAGCAATGCTACCCGCCACAATGCCGATTTGCGCTTTCTCCTGCTCCACGCCAAAGGTGATTACCTCTTTTGCTCGCGGCAGGAGAGCCAATACCTCTGCATCGTCGACGTTGACCGCGGAGATCCGGCTACGCTCTAAGTAGTCCCCAAATAAGGCGCGCAGTTCATCCATCTCCTTGTGGTCGAGGCTGATATTGAGCAACACGCCGACAGCGGGGCTGTAAAGCGCTATCGAACCGTCGCTCTCATCGACCTCACTCACATAAATGCTGCGCGATCCAATAACTGCGCTGGCGCTGGGCTGGTCGGGAGTGACAAAATTCTTCATCACCGCCCCATTCATGATCGTGGGATCGCGGCCCGCAACATGCATAATCCAACCTAGCATGGCGGTGACGGTCGACTTGCCACTAGTGCCTGCAATAGCAATTCCTGCACCGCTGGTATTGAAAAGGATCGAATTCAGCTCGGCCCGTGTCAACTTAAGGCACCCAAGTTCTTTGGCGCGTAACATTTCTGGCACGGTGTCTTCCACCGCAGCAGAGGCCACTAGTACCTGGTCATTACTTGAAATACCGCTGCCATCTTGTGGATGCATTTCAAAGCCCTGAGCTTCGAGCATAGCGAACTTTTCGGACATCCTACCCTGGTCGCGACTGCGATCCGATCCTGCCACATGTGCGCCGCGCCCTTTGAGTATTTGCGCCAACGGGAGCATGCCCGATCCCCCAATGCCGCAGAAGAAGAAAGGGCGGGCCAGTAGCTCGTCATAGGTGGGGAATTCGCTCATCGCGCTTCGGTATTGAGTTGTGCGAACGGACGCAAGGCGGCTATCAAGCGATATGACCAAGATTGCCGTATGTGCACCTGCCACACCAATCACCCGCGAGCACGCGGAGGCGCTTGAGCAGATGATTGCTGCTGAATTTCCGCAGC
>DMWU01000120.1 GCA_003483125.1 Erythrobacter sp.
TTGCCCAACACTTTGGGTATGAGCCAGTTTGCAGACGGTGGATTGCTCGCCAGCAAGCCTTATGCCTCTTCCGGTGCATATATCGACAAGATGTGCGATTATTGTTCCTCTTGCCATTATTCAGTCAAGGCAAAGGGGGGAGAGCAAGCTTGCCCGTTCAACTATCTGTATTGGGATTTCATCGCCCGGCACGAGGCTCGTTTTGTCAGTAATCCGCGCATGGCGATGATTGTGCGCAGCTACAGTAAATTTAGCGATGAAAATAAGGCACAGATTGGCCAGGACGCTAAGCGGTTTCTCGATACGCTTGAATAGTCAGCAAAGCTCAAGCTCCGCAAGAAGGCCGGGAATTTGCTTTCTCAGGCCAAAGAATCCGTGACTAGCATGTGGCCAAACAGCGCGGTCATACGGGCGGGTAATTTCGATAAGAGGAATGGAGAGTTGACTACAGGCGTTAAGCAGTCTCTTACGCGTTGGCCCGACAGGGAGACGAACCGTAGCCAAGGCATCGAGTTCCTCTGAATTAACCCAATCCTCCAAGATCTCAGACCAATTTGAGTCGTTACAATCGACGCATTGGATTCCGGTATCCGTTTCAAAAGTCCTTGCTGCTTCGCGAACAGCGTTGCTCGTGAAATCACGCGCTAACGATGCCGTGGAAAATACAGATCGCGGCGAAGGGTCGGACAATGCGAGCGCGGCACTAGGCAGGTTTGGCAGAGCGAGTGTCTCCGGCGCGCAATCCTCGTCATGGAAGACCAGCCCGTAGCGGTCTGAGGGAAAATCTTCCGAGGGAAACTGCGGAGGAGTAGGGACGCTTAGCTCTGGTTCTTCCAAGGCAATTGCCTGCTCAGCAAGGCCGGTAGGTTTAAAGCGCCCTAGAGTGAAATCCTCGATATTCGCGGGTCGTGCGATATAGGACTTACCCTTCGTATGCAACCCAGCAACCCAGCGCCACGAGCAAGTGTTGGAAGCGGGATCGCCATCGAGCAAATTGCGATAGAAGAAGTCCGCGCCCAGTTCCCAGGGCAGGCGCAGAGTGAATATCCAGATGCTGGCAAACCACATCCGCGCGTGATTGTGCAGATAGCCTGTCTTTACCAACTCTTCCGCCCAATGATCGAAGCAATCAATACCTGTTCGTCCGTCGATGGCGGCCTCATATCGACGTGAGAGGTCCGCATCGCTCTCCAATTGCTGCGCCTGTTGCGTCAAGTTTCGCTTGTACCATGTCCAAATTTGCGGGCGATGTTCCAGCCAGCCTTTGAAATATCCGCGCCAAAACACTTCTGAGATGTACTTCTCGGCAGAACTGAATGAATGTTTGGCCGACACCTCAGCCAGCACATTCTCTTCCAGGATCAATCGATGCCTGATCCACGGGGACAGTTGAGAAACATTGGCGTGCTGGCCGGCACCTGCATCAATATTGCGTCGTGCAGCATAGATTTTGCCCGCCTTGGAAACAAAGCTTTGTAATCGCTTGTTGGCCGCTTGTTTGGTGGGTTCCCACATCGCCTATCTCATTTTGTCGATCGGGCACGACTGTATTCCATGTGCCTTGATCGTCCATTCTTCGTCGCACCAAAGACCCAGAAATCCCATGCGTCGGGGGTGATAGTTTGAAAACTCATTCTGATCTACGCCCGGTCGCCATTGATTATACTGCATTATTGGCGATCCCTTTTTCAATGAGCTACCAGTTTTCTTAGTATTCGTTCTCTCATCTTGCCAGCGCCACGAGGTTAGCGCACATTTCGGGCCTATGGTTCGGAGGGAGAGAATATTTGGCTAGTTCCCATGTTGCACCAAAGATCGATAGGGAAGCTCTGCGCCGCAAATATGCAAGGGAGCGTGACAAGCGGCTGCGCGCAGATGGATCTGCCCAGTATAAGCGCCTCGAGAGCGAATTTTCCGACCTGGGGAGCGACCCCTACATCCTAGTTGCTCCGCGTGAGCCCGTAACCGATCACGTAACCTTTGCATTTATCGGTGGTGGCTTCGCAGGACTAGTGACTGGTGCCCGGCTGAAGGAATCGGGAATCGAGAGCTACCGGATAATCGAGAAAGGCGGCGATTTCGGCGGCACCTGGTATTGGAATCGTTATCCCGGTGCGCAATGCGATACGGCCTCGATGATCTATATGCCGCTCTTGGAAGAGACTAGGCATATGCCTAGCGAGAAATACGCGCATGCCCCTGAGATACGTGACCATTGCTCACGGATCGGTAAGCATTTCGGGCTCTACGAGAATGCTCTGTTCCATACGCGGGTCACTGACCTTTCTTGGGAGGAGGACAAGAAGCTCTGGCTAATCCGCACAGATCGCGACGACGAGTTTACTGCCAAATATGTAGGGATGGGCACCGGGCCGCTACATGTCGCCAAGCTGCCCGGCTTGGCCGGAATCGAGAAATTTGAAGGCAAGAGCTTTCACACAAGCCGATGGGACTATGCCTATACGGGCGGCTCCCCCGAAGGTTCTCCAATGACAAATCTTGGCGACAAGCGGGTTGCGATCATCGGTACCGGAGCAACAGCGGTGCAATGCGTCCCGCATTTGGCGCGTGATGCGAAGGAGCTATTCGTATTCCAGCGCACCCCTTCCTCTGTGGATGAAAGAAACAATTTGCCGATCGATCCAGAATGGTTTGCCAAGGTGAACGAGCCAGGCTGGCAGAAGAAATGGCAGGAAAACTTCGTCGCCAACCTTGGTGTGGGCTTCCCGGCAGATGATCTGGTTGATGACGGTTGGACCGACCTCGGCAAGCGTATTCGCGCTCAAGTGATCGATATGCCTCCTGAGGAACGTACGCCTGAAAATATAATGGCTGCGTTTGAGGATGCCGATCATGGCAAGATGGAGGAGATTCGCCAGCGGGCCCAAGCAATTGTTGATGATCGCGAAACTGGCGAAAATCTGAAGGCGTGGTATCGCCAGCTGTGCAAGCGGCCGTGCTTTCATGATGAGTACCTGCAGGCGTTTAACCGCCCCTCAACGCATCTTGTCGACACCGATGGGAAAGGTGTGGAACGTATCACGCAGAAGGGCGTAGTTGCCAACGGCAAGGAGTACGAGGTCGACTGTATAATCTATGCCTCGGGCTTTGAAGTGGGCACTGACTTTGCTGAGCGTTCGGGTTACGACGTTACCGGAAGGGAAGGGCTGAAACTTTCAGAGCTATGGAAGGATGGAATGCGGTCCTTCCATGGGCTTCATGTCCACGGGTTTCCCAACCTATTCTTTGTCCAGCAGAACCAGGCTGCAGCCTTTATCGCGAATTACCCTCACAACCTCGTCGATCATGCGGATACGGTGGCGGCAGTTGTCAGCCACGCGGAAGAAACAGGCCATTCGGAGGTTGAGCCTACAGTCAAGGCTCAGGAGGAATGGATCGAATTTCTGTTGACTGGACCGGGCGCAAGGATTGGGAGTACCGAGTGCACTCCGGGCTATTACAACAATGAGGGGCAGGGCTACGGCGAACAGGAGCGATTTGCACTGGGCCATCCCGCAGGCGCGCAGGGATTTATCTCTCACATCGACGCATGGCGAAAGAGTGGCAAATTTGAGGGGCTGGAATTCCGCTGAGCGTGTTCAGAACCGACTAGGGCACCAACACCGCTGCACCTTGCAGTCGGCCTTCACGAAGGTCGTCCAAGGCCTGGTTTGCCTGTTCGAGAGGATAAGTGGTCGTGTGCGTCTTTATCGCTGAAATATGATCGCAGGAGAGAAAATCCGTCCCGTCTGCGCGGGTGAGGTTTGCAACTGACCTAATGCTGCGCTCACCCCACAAATCCGCATAGGGAAAGCCGGGAATGTCGCTCATATGGATGCCGGCACAGACGATGCGTCCGCCCTTACGAACCAGCTTGAGCGCAGCAGGAACAAGGGTGCCGACAGGGGCGAAAATGATCGCGGAATCAAGCTTTATGCCCGGGGTCGCATCGCCGGATCCTGCCCATTCGCAGCCAAGCGAACGGGCGAATTCTTGCGACTCTGTGTCTCCCTCGCGCGTAAAGGCAAAAACCCGCTTTCCTTCAGCGATTGCAACTTGCGCTAGGATATGCGCTGCAGCACCGAACCCGTAGAGGCCCAGCGCCTCACAATTCCCAGCCATGCGATATGCACGCCAACCGATCAGGCCAGCGCATAGCAAGGGAGCAGCCTCTACATCGCCAATTCCCTTCGGCAATGGGAAGCAGAAGCGGACATCGGCAACCACGTGTGTGGCGTAACCGCCTCCACGGGTCGCGCCAGTTAACAATGGAGCATCGCAAAGGT
>DMWU01000079.1 GCA_003483125.1 Erythrobacter sp.
TGGTAACCTTGAAGCTTATACGCGTGGGCAGGTTCGCCTTGATGACGCCGGTAATGACATCGACCGAGGGGCGCTGCGTTGCCATGATCAAATGGATACCGGAGGCGCGCGATTTCTGGCTCAACCGCTGGATCAGCACCTCGATTTCCTTGCCCACCGTCACCATCAGATCGGCCAGCTCATCGACGATCAGGACGATCAGTGACAGCGGCTCATAATCGAGCTGTTCTTCTTCGTAGAGCTCCTCCCCTGTATCGGGATCAAAGCCGGTCTGTACGCGCCTGCCCAGCGGCCTGCCCTTGGCGGCGGCGGCACGCACCTTTTCGTTAAAAGAGCCGATATTGCGCGAATTCACGCTGCTCATCATGCGATAGCGACGCTCCATCTCCTCGACCGCCCATTTGAGCGCGCGAACCGATTTATGCGGTTCTGTCACCACAGGTGAGAGGAGGTGCGGAATATCGTCATAGCTCTTGAGCTCGAGCACTTTTGGATCGATCAGGATCAGGCGGCACTCGGCCGGTGTGAAGCGATAAAGCAGGCTCAACAGGATACAGTTTAGCCCGACCGATTTACCCGCGCCGGTCGTGCCCGCCACCAGCAGGTGCGGCATGGCGGCAAGGTCTGTAACGATAGGCTCGCCGGCAATATCCTTGCCCAGAATGATCGGCAAAGCGCCCTTGGCATCGGCAAATGCTTCGCATGCGGCGAGTTCTTTCAGCGCCACCGTCTGCCGGTCGGTATTGGGCAGCTCGATACCCATCACGGTCTTGCCGGGGATGGGCGATACGCGCGCCGAGATGGCCGACATGTTGCGCGCAATATCTTCTGCCAGCCCCACGACCCGGCTTGCCTTTATGCCTGGAGCTGGCTCCAACTCGTACATGGTGACGACAGGCCCGGTGCGAACCGCAGTGATCTCGCCCTTCACGTTAAAATCGTCGAGCACGTTTTCGAGCAGCCGCGCATTGCGCTCAAGCGCCATCTTGTCGAGCTTCACTGCCTTGTTGGCGGGCGGATCGGCCAGCAGGTCGAGGCTGGGCAGGTGGAAGCTGGCGAACATGTCGCGCTGTTTCGCCTTCTGCATGTTTGCCTTCTTGGGCGGCGCGGTCGGGTCAGAGATTTCGGGCGAACGGCGGGGCTCTGGCTCGGGCCGTTTTTCCTTGGCGGCTTTCTGCTTGCGTGCGAGAGTCAGTCCGCTGTCATCCACGATTTCGGGTTCGCGCCGCAGGAAATTTGGCAGTGTCAGCAGGCTGCGCCAATCGATTACGAAAACTCGGGTCAGCAGCGCGACCCCGCCTGCCAAATAGACACCAGCCAGGCCCAGGATTACCCAGCCTTGCCATTCGTCACCAAAGCGAGCGGCAATGGCCTCTGTTCCTGCCGCGCCCAACAGCCCAGTTATGCCGCCCACATGCGCAGGCAACGCGCCCCGCGGCGAATCAAACGCCAGCGAAAGCATGGTCGAAAGCAGCAACATCGCGGCTAGAAGCATTCCAAACGGCAGCCACCAGCGCGTTGTATCTTCTTCGCCCCCTTCATCCGCCTCGATCCCGCGCCACAGCTTGCGCGCCGTTATGTAGAGAAGCGGCAAGAGCAATATGCAGGTTGCGCCGAACAGGAACAGGACCTGATCTGCCGCCCAGGCGCCGCTAGCCCCCATCCAATTGCCGATCGTATCGTTCGATGCGGCGGTTGATGCGCTCGGGTCAGTCTGGCTGTAGCTTACTATGGAGAGCGCGAGGAACACCATGAGGACAAACAGAGCGCCTGCGCCGCTGATCTGCGCGGCGCGCCGCATCGACCGGCGGAATGCCGCCCGCCAATCGGGCTTGCCCTTTCTTGAAACTGCACGCGTTGCCATCACAAACTCTCCTGATGGGACACATCATGAATCCTTGAGGAGTCTCGCGTCAAGTGCAGAGCGGTAAAGCGAGTCTTTTATGAGAGGCCATCGATGGCAGCCCAGCGCGGCCAATTGAGCGTATTTGCACGTTTCGTCGTCATTCCGCCGAGGGCAATGGCCGGCATTTTTGCATATTGCGCTAGCGTCCTGAATCGGGCCGTACCCAGGGCTCCTGCACCAGGATGCGACCTTGTGGCGAAGACTGGAGAGATCAGAACCGCGTCCGCGCCATAACGGTTGGCGAGACCAATTTCGGCCAGATCATGCGCAGTGGCGAGCTGCAGCAATCCCGAGCGTTGCGGGTATAGCGCGCGCGGTGCACCATAGATTCCATCCGCTCCCCATTCACGGGCGGTGATTGCGCTATCGGCCAGGATCACAATATGCCCTTGGGATCGTGCCAGGTGCGCCAGTTGATAGAAGCGGGAAACGCGCTCTCCATCATCGAGGTGATAATGCCGATAGATAAACCCCGATCCGCGCGGCAGGCGGCGCAGGGCTTCGTGTAGCGAAGCGTCGTTGCGCTTGTCGCTGATAAGCCAAATGGCAGGGAGAGGCTGGCGATTGGGCATGATCCCGCTATAGCGCCCAATCATGGAAAACCCAGCCACAACGCCTCTAGAGGAAGTTCGCAGCAATATCGCCCGCGCATGCAAGCCTGCGCGTCGCGACCCCGGAGAGATCACTCTGATCGCCGTTAGCAAGACGCATCCAGCGACAAGAATCATTCCGCTGATCGAGCAGGGGCAACGCGTTTTCGGAGAGAATCGCGTGCAGGAGGCGCAGGCAAAATGGCCCGAGCTGCTCGAGCGATATCCCGACATAGAGTTGCACGGCATCGGACAGCTGCAATCAAACAAGGCGGAGGAAGCCGTCGCTTTGTTTAACTATATTCACGGACTTGATCGACCCAGCCTGCTCAAGGCGTTGGCAAGGGCGGTGGACAAGAGTGGCAAGCGGGTGCCCTGCTTCATCCAGGTCAATATTGGCGAGGAGCCGCAGAAGGGTGGCTGTGCGGTCGCTGACCTGCCGGATTTCCTTGCCAAGGTGCGCGAGACCGCAATTCCGATAGCTGGCCTGATGTGCATCCCGCCATTCGACATCGAGCCGGCACCGTTTTTCGCGCTTCTGGCGAAGCTTGCTGCGGACAATGGGCTTACAGGCCTGAGCATGGGGATGAGTGGTGATTACGAAACGGCGGTGATGCTGGGCGCTACCCATGTCCGCGTGGGTAGCGCGCTGTTCGGGGAGCGCGCATAAGAAAAGGGGCGCCCGGTTAGGAGCGCCCCTCTCAATATCTATCCGATCGATTGGATCAGAACTCGAAAGTCACTTCTGCACCAACCTGGCGGCCTTTCGACAGCGGCGAGAACGTGCCTGCAGCAGGCGAAGGATCGAACGGACGGTTTACGCCGTTCGAAAATGCGCCGGTGCCAAATGGCAGTTGGGTATCACCACCAACTTGAACCTGGTCCAGCAGGTTCTTGCCATAGATCGAGAAGGCGAGCCCATCGATCGGTGTTTCCCAGGTGATGTTTGCATCGAGATTATCCGATGACTGAACAAAACCGAAGTTGTTGTCTGTATAGGCATACTCGTCGCGGAACTGGTAATTGATACGGCTCACGATTGCGCCATTGTGCAGCAGCACTTCGTGGAGGAGGCCCGCACCGAAGGTCACTTCCGGAACACGGGGCAAACGCAAAGCTTCGTCGGCTTCGTCAATCATTCCGTCGCCTGAAATGTCGAAACGAACTTCGTCATAATCATCGTCGATCAGGCCGAGATTGGCGGTGAAGATCAGCGAGTCGGACAATTGCGCCCGTGCCTCAGCTTCGAAGCCAAAGATGGTTGCATCGGCAGTATTCAGGATGAACTGCGACACGCCTGCAGTTGGCGAGCTTTGGTTCACCTCGCGCTGCATGTTCTTGATTTCCGTTACATAGGCGGCAGCGTTCAATGTGAACGAGCCGTCAGCAGTCTGGAACTTGAAGCCAGCCTCGTAATTGTCGACCTTCTCTTCGTCGAAGCCCAGCTCGCCATTGGTAGCCGGTACAACTACGTTTTCGAAGATTGCCGGGTTGGTGATGCGGAAATTGTAACCACCGCTGCGATAGCCGCGGCTCCAATGCGCATAGACCTGGCTATCGCCGAATTCATACTGCAAGCCGATCTTGGGCGACCAATTTTTCCAGACATTGCCGTCGGCAAAACCATTATTCTCGCCTGGAACGAATGGATTGGTGCCGCTGGTCGGGCATGTGCCATCGACAACCGAACATTCGAGGCGAGGACGGACATAGGTAACAGCCGCATCCTTTTCCTCGCGGCTCCAGCGAACGCCGCCAATTACCGACAGTGCATCTGTCAGATAGAATTGACCGGCTGCAAACAGCCCGATGACCTCGTGATCCTGCCTGCCACCACCGTAGAAGGTAGCAGGTGTTACCGGCGGCAGATCGCGAATTTCAGTATAGGCGATCGACTGATCGAAATAGAAACCGCCGAGCGTCAGGTCGAAATTGTCGGTTGAGATCGCGTAGCGAAGCTCGTTCGAATATTGCTCCTGATCGGTATCGGTATCCGAATGGAAGATGAAGGCTGGCAGCGCGTCAATATCACCGCCCGTCTGCGCCTCGTAGCTGCGATAGCCAAAGATATTGGTCAGTCTGCCTGGGCCGATATCCCATTCTGCAGTTAAAGAACCCGTCCAGATTTCATTGTCGTAAAGGCCCGGGAAATCGATTGCGAAGTCGAAACTGTTGCGATCGAAGGTGCCACGGTTTTGCGCGCTGGGGCCATCGCCATCGCTTTCGAAATAGTCGAGTTTACCGGTTAGCGTCAGGTCGCCAAATCGGCCTTCCAACGCCCCGCGCAAGATCTTGGTTTCGGCTTCGCCATGGTTTGAATTGTCGAACAGGTTGGTGAAGTAACCTTCATCCTTGTTGTAATGGGCGCCAAACTTGAACAGCAGCTTGTCTTCTACCAGCGGGCCCGAGATGACGCCGCTCATCGTGTAATTTGCGCCGCCTCGGCCACCATCGACGAACGGCCCGTCAACCGCTGCGCGGAATTTGCCGGTGAAATAGTCGGTCGGGTTACCAGTATTGATCAGTACCGCACCGCCAGTGGTGTTCCGGCCAAACAGGATACCCTGTGGGCCGCGCAGGATTTCCACGCTTTCGAGATCAAACAGATCGAAGACAACGCCGGCATTGAAGCCGAGATATACGCCATCGACGAATACGCCCACGGTCGGGTCGATCGACGGAATCGAGCTGTTGATGCCTAGGCCGCGAACGGAGAAGTTCGCCTGGCCGCGCGATGTACCGATCTGGTCGAGCGACACGTTTGGCACAGAGTAGGACAGGCTCTGTACGTCGCGAACCTTCAGTGCTTCGAGCGAATCGGAATTGAAGGCGGTGACGGCCAGCGGCACATCCTGCACATCTTCAGGATTTTGGGTCTTTGTGCCGGTTACAACGATCGTATTGGTTGCTTCGGCGATGCTGGTGCGCTGGCTTTCGCTTGCCTGCTCATCCTGCAGATTTGCATTATCTTGCGCAAATGCGGCGGGAGCGAAGGCCATGCCGGCTCCAACTAGTGCAAGTGCGTTTAACGACACGAAGGTCTTTGTCATGTGGGGGGGGGACTCCTCTCTAAAAACGACGCCGCTGCTTAGCGGGTCGGTTTCAGAACGCAACCGCTACTTCAAAAGAAAGTTGTCCCCATCGACAAGCGGACCCTACGCGTCTTCTAACTGCTTCTGCCTGCGATCGCTGGCGGCGTGTAGAAGGGCGCGCTCAATTTCATCAAGGCGATGATTTGCAGTAACTTTCCCACCGGTCAGGTCAGTGACATAGAAAGTGTCGGCTGCGCGCTCGCCATATGATGTGACGTGAGCGGACTGAACCACAAGCTTGCTTTCGAATAGCGCGCGGGCGAGCCTGTTGAGCAGTGCCGGGCGATCACGCGCGTTTACTTCGATCACCGTGAACCGGCCTGAAGCATTATTGTCAAAGGTAACGCGAGGCGCGACCTCGAACGTTCCCGCCCTGCTATGCGCGAGCGGTCGTTTTGCCAGTTTGGGTGCCAGTTCGATCCGGTTGGCCAGTGCATCGCTGATCGATTTCCTGAGGCGCTCTAGCTGGCCTTCTTCGTGGAACGGCTTTCCGTGCGGATCCTGGACGAGGAAATTGTCGACCGCCCAGCCTGTGCGAGCGGTATGGATGCGCGCATCGATGATATTTGCACCGGCGAGGTGGATGCCGCCAGCGATCCTGTAAAACAGACCGGGATGGTCGGCAGCGATCACGCTGACCAACGTTGCGCCGCGCGCTTCGTAATACTCGCAGCGGATCGACAATCGCTCCTCATCTTCCACGACGTCGCGATATTGGGCAAGATTGATTGCAATCACATCTTCGGGTTCGGCAATCCAATAAGCATCGTCAAACTCTGCCCCTACTTCGTCCAGCAGGCCGGCGTCATTGGAAAGCAGTTCCGCCACCGATGCGCGTTTCGCCTCAACGCGTTCTTTCCGCCCATGCCGCATATGGCCCAGCCTCAACCGCTCCTGCGCGGCGTCATAAAGTTCGCCAAGCAATTGCCGTTTCCAGCTGTTCCAAGTGCCCGGCCCAACCGCGCGAATATCGACCGCGGTGAGGATCATCAGGTGGCGCAACCTTTCAAGGCTTTGCACTTCGCCGACGAAATCCTCGATTGTCTTCGGATCGGTCAGATCACGCTTGAATGCCACCCTGCTCATCAGCAGATGATTGAGCACCAGCCATGAAACCAGCTCCGTCTCGCTCTCATTAAGGCCGAAACGCGGGCACAGTTCCAGTGCAACTTCTGCCCCCAGGATGGAATGGTCGCCGCCTCGACCCTTAGCGATATCGTGCAGCAGCACGGCCATATATTGCGCGCGCCGTGAGGAGACACGGTGGATCAGGCGCGATGATCGCGGGTGGTCTGATTTTAGCTCGCCCTTCTCGATACGGTTCAACAGGCCGATCGCGCGGATCGTATGCTCATCTACCGTATAGTGGTGGTACATATCGAACTGCATCTGAGCATTAACGCGTCCAAAATCGGGGACGAAGCGACCGAACACGCCTGCCTCGTTCATCCAGCGCAGCACCATTTCGGGATCATTTCGACCAGCTAGCAAGTCCAGGAAAATCGCATTGGCACGCGGATCGTCTCGTATTTCAGCCTTGATAAGCGATGCGTCGCGGCTGGCCTGGCGCATAGTGTCGGGATGGATTTCGAGTTCGTTGGCTTCGGCGAGTTGGAATATCTCGATAAGGCGCACGGGGTCGGCCTGGAACCAGTCATCTGAGGGGGCAGCGATGCGGCCGCCAAATGCGCGGTACCCTTTGATCGTGCGCGGCTTCTGCTTCCATCCTGCGAAGAATCCGCGGCGCGCCCGACTCTTCGCGAAGCCATCGTCAATATGACTAAGGAATACGCCGGTCAGGCTTCCGACGCGTTTGGCCTGAAGGAAATAGAACTGCATGAAGCGTTCGACCGCGCTCTTGCCCGGGCGATCAGCGAAATTCATGCGTTCGGCAATTTGTCGCTGGAGGTCGAAGGTCAACCTGTCCTCCGCCCTGCCAGTGATGATATGCATGTGGCAGCGCACTGCGAGCAGGAATCCTTCGGCTCTGCGGAAACCGCTATACTCGCTCCTTGTTAGTAGGCCGACATCGACCAATTCTGCCGCGTTGCGGACGCGGTGGATATATTTGCCTATCCAGTAGAGAGTCTGGAGATCGCGCAAGCCGCCCTTGCCGTCCTTGATATTGGGCTCGACCACATAGCGGCTGTCGCCCATACGCTTGTGCCGACCATCGCGTTCTTCGAGCTTTAGCGTGACGAACTTCTGTTCGCTGCCCTTGACCACTTCAGCCCAGAATTTCGCTCGAGTTTCTTCGTAAAGCTCCTGGTCACCCCAGATGAATCGTCCTTCGAGCAGCGCGGTGCAAATGGTCAAATCCTCACGCGCCATGCGCATTGTGTCTTCGACCGTGCGGCTCGAATGGCCCACTTTGAGGCCAAGGTCCCAAAGGAAGTAGAGTATCGCCTCTATTACCTGTTCGCACCACGGCGCGCGGCGCGTAGGGGTGATGAAGGCAATGTCTACATCGGATTGCGGCGCCATTTCGGCGCGGCCATATCCACCCACGGCCATAATCGTCAGCCGTTCGGCCGCACTGCGATTACTCACCGAGTAGACATGTTTCGTGACATGATCGTGGATCACACGGATCAGCTGGTCGACAAGGAAAGCGTGCCCCCCGGTGCAGGCATGACCTGCCGATGGTTGCTCAACCAGCCTTTGAGCCAGTTCCTCGCGGCCGACATCCAAAGCGGCGCGAAGCAGGACCAGTATTTCCGTGCGCGCGCCCTCGCCGTGCTCCCGAACCAGCGTGTCGATCTCTTCGGCCAGTTTTCGCCGGTCTATAATCTTGCGCTGGTTGGGGATGGCCTGGATATTCAACGGATCAAATCATGCCTTGGCCAGATCGCGCGTGTAGCGATCGCGCAGGCTGCGCTTGTCGATCTTCTGCGTGCCGAGGCGCGGCAGCACTTCGTCGGATTGCCAGATATGCTCCGCCAGCGGCACCTTAAATGGCGCGATCTTATTGAGCAGGAATTCGCGGAGTTCCTCTGCCGACAGGCTTTTGCCTTCTTTGAGATGGAATACCGCCGCGGGTACTTCGCCGAAACGGTCATCCGGCACTCCGAAGACCGAACATTCCTTCACCTCATCCAAAGCGTAGATGGCTTCTTCCACCTCAATGCAGGTGATGTTTTCACCACCGCGAATAATGATGTCTTTCTTGCGATCGACAATGAAGAGATATTCGTCTTCATCGAGGTAACCGAGGTCGCCAGTGCGGAAAAATCCGTTCTCGGTGAATGCTGCCGCTGTTGCTTCCTCATTCTTCCAATAGCCATTGAAATTTGCCAGCGTTCGGAAGCACACTTCCCCGGTCTTGCCCTGTGGCAGTTCATTGCCGTCATCATCAAGGATGCGCAGCTCTACCAGCGGCCTGCTTGCTCGTCCGGTAGACCCCGGCTTGGCAAGATAATTCTCATTGAAATTGCCGCAGCCCACACCGTTTGTTTCCGTTAGGCCATAGCCGAGCAAAGGGAAGCCTTCAGGAAAAGCTTCCTTGATCTTGGTAACATGGTCCACGGGGCGCGGCGCGCCGCCGGCGGCAAAGCTCTTGCACGATGAAAGGTCGAACTTGTCTTTGTCCGGGTGCGTGGCAATCTCGTAGCTCATTAGCGGAACGCCAACGAAGTAGGTTACCTTTTCCTTGTCCATAAGACGCAAAGCTTCGCCGGCATCCCATTTCGGCATCAAGACCAGCTTTCGCGAAATCGCATAGCTCTGAAGGAAGAGCGGTACTTCGCCTGTGACATGGAATAGCGGGACCGCAATCAGTGCGCAGGGTTGGGCGGAAACATCTTCGCCGAGGCTTTCCATCAGTTCCTTGGCCATTGCGCTTTGCGAGACATAGCTCATTACTCCATGCACAACTGCGCGATGATCGGACCAGGCAGCCTTTGAATTTCCGGTAGAGCCAGAAGTATAGAGAATGGTCGCCATGTCGTCAGCGCCTAGCTGGCCGAGCATGGCCATGGCCGTATCACCCTCGCCCCATACTGGTCCCAGCCCTTCTTCAGGCGAAGAATCATGTTCGAATATGACTATCTTGGCTGAATGGTCGGCGCCCTCAA
>DMWU01000022.1 GCA_003483125.1 Erythrobacter sp.
TTGCCCTCAGTGGTTTTCACGTCCCCCGTAAATGCGCCCTTTTCATGACCGAAAAGCTCGCTCTCAAGCAGGCTCTCTGGGATCGCAGCGCAGTTGATAGCTACGAAAGGACCATCGCTGCGATCACTTGCATCATGCAGGCCCTTGGCCAGCAGTTCCTTGCCGGTACCACTAGCACCAAGCAGCATGACCGACACGTTCGTTCCAGCTATGCGCTCAATCGTTCGCGCAACTTTGAGCATTTCCGGCGCAGCGGTGATAAGGCCGCCCAAGACTGTCTTGTCATCACTCGCCTGGTCAACCAGCCGGCGGTTTTCCTGCTCAATTGCGTAAAGATTGAATGCACGCCTTACGATCAGGCCCAGCGTCTCGATATCAACTGGCTTCTGGTAAAAATCATATGCTCCACGCTCAATCGCCTGCAGTGCGCTTTCGCGTGCGCCGTGACCGGATGCGACGATGACCTTGGTATCGGGCTTGAGCTCCATGATTGCATCAAGCACTGCAAAACCCTCGCTGGTTCCGTCCGGATCAGGCGGTAGACCGAGATCCAACGTCACCACTGCCGGTTCGACCGAGCGCAGTGCCGCAATAGCTGCCTCACGGTTTGTGGCCGGAACGACATCAAAGTCGTCATACGCCCATTTCAGTTGTGCCTGCAGGCCCTCATCATCTTCAACGACCAACAGAGCTGGTTTGCCATCAGCCATCATGCCACCTTCGTTTTCTGATCTTGCTTGGTCGCCGAAATCGACTTAGCCGCGCTCAGCGGAAGGAACGCTGAAAAGCGCGATCCCAATCCCTCGCGCGATTCAACTTCGAGCCGCCCGTCCATCGCCCTGATCAACTCGCGAGCTTCGAATGCGCCTATGCCGAAGCCGCTATTCTTAGAGGAGATGAATGGTTTGAACAGGCCACTACGTATGAACGCAGGTGACATTCCAGCGCCTTTGTCGATGATATCGATCCTGCCATAAATGCCGTCTTTGTAGACATCGACCAGGATCGGATTATCTTCGTCGCTGGCATCGATCGCATTTTGAACCAGATGAGTCAGCGCCCGCTCCAGCGATTCCTCATCGGCAGTCACCGAGCATGCTTCAGATCGAGTCACAGATATATTGTGAAGCTTGCCAAAGCGCTCTTCTAGCCGACGCGCAATCTCGACAAGATCGAGTGATCGGAGCTGGACCGATTGTCCAGTTCCATATCGCCCAAGGCGGGCGAGCAATGTATTGAGTTTTTCCGCGCTGTTTCTCAGCGTAACTAACATGTCAGATCGAAAATCCGGATTGTCCGCGTGCTTCTCCGCATTGCTAGCCAACAGGGTCAACTGGCTCGCCAGGTTTTTCACATCGTGCATCACAAATGCAATTCGACGGTTGAATTCATCAAACCGGCTAGCTTCCATCAGTGCTTGCTGGACGCCTTGTTCAGCAAGGTAGCTGGCAAGCTGTTGGCCAACCACCCGCAGCAAGTCCAAATCTTCCCAGTCTAGCCGCCTGCCAACATTCGGTCGTGCAAGCACCACAGCACCTACCAACCGGTCAAAATGCAGCAACGGAACCAGCGCCCAAGCGTTTGGCGTGTCGAGCAGCCATTGTGGCACCAATGCCCCCTCGCCCTTATGATCTTCTCCCGCGCGAATCCTTTCCAGATCCAGTACAATGCTCTTTTCTTCAAGGAAGCCTGCAAGCTCATATTCAGCCGCAGTGCCCAGTACTTCTAGTGCCGGCCAGTTCCACTTTGCGACAAGACCCAGCTTCGCTTCCTCGTCTGGAGCCAGCAATAAACCAGCGGGGCTGTCCGTAATGTCAGCCATCGCCTTGATCGAACGTTCGTACAGGCTTTGCTCTTTGATGCCGCCCCGTCCGATGGTTTCAGTAAAGCGTAGCCATTCCTCACGATAGTCATATCGATGCTGGAACATGTGTTTGGATAAGGTGACTTTTAGCCAGCTGCGCAATCGAGATGAGGGCAGCCACAGAATTGCTACAACGCTGGCAAACACAAAGAAGCCAACCTGGGTAAGCCGCGCCAGATCGCCGCCCAAAAGGGCGAGCGACTGCGTAATGAATACCATCACGAACAGGTAGACGGCGATTATAATCAAGGAGAGGCCGCGGAATGTAACAGCACGCGATGGGCTGAACTGCAGACCGATCGAAGCAGAATTACTGCTCATTGCCAGCCCAAACGCCAGTCCCACCGCAAGGAATCCCCGCAAAGCAACCAGAAGTGACGGCGGTTCTCCGCACAGATAGGTGATCGTATATAGGTTGAGATCAAAGCCCCATACAACTGCAAGCGCCGTGGAACTCCAGCTCAAAAGCAATCTCGAATTCGCTGTCGCCCCGACATAGAGATTATGTAACAAGACAAGCGCGCCGATGGACGTCATCATTCGCAGCATTACCGAAATTTCCAACGCCAGTGCCTGCGTCTCGGGTACACCTGCATATGCCATTATCATGTAAAGCAACGGCATCTGAAGCAGCTCAACGAAACCAAGCGCAGCTATTACCGGTCGCACGGCGCCCATGCTGGCGTCTCGTCCGTCATTTGCGAACAACCGGAAGATCAACAATATCCAGGCGAGGTTCCGTGAAATTTCGCTGTATTGAACGGTAGGAACCGATCGATCGAAAATCGCCGAAACCAGGCACCATGAGCCAGTAAACGCCAAGGCCAGGATCATAGCAAATCGATCAGTCCGGCCCTTGTCACCATTTCGGACGACCCAGAACGCCGCGATCACGCAAAGGATCGCACCGCCAACGTGGCCGGTGAGAGCAAAGGACTCAAGGAAACTCATGGTGTTCACCTGATACGCACCACGCAGCGTTGCACTTCCAAATTCATAGTCGGCGCAAATGCGTCAATCGCTAAATGGCAGAAGTGGCATGTCATCGACTCATTGACCCATCATGGATGCGGTTAAGCTATATATACACGGCATTTGTGAAATGTCGGTAAATCTTACAATCTTGCCGTATCTTATTGATTCTAATTATATATTAGGCACGAATAGTCGCATGCTATCCATCTAAAGGCTTGAATTCGAACGGCGTAATCCCTCGCATTATGCGGTCCAAGTGAAGCGACGCGCCCCTTGGCGGGAAAGACCTTTGCCGACATCCTTGCCGGAAACAGCGTGCGCAACCCATGCCGATCTCCTGTGCGCGCGCCCCTTCCAAGGCAACGCCGCGCGCAGCAGCAAGATTTCCGGCCAAACCAGCCTCTACTCCAAGAAGTATCACGAAATTTGCATCACCCGAGGCACCTGAACCTGCAACCGTCCGCGCCATGGTGAACCAATGCTTAGGCCCAGCGTCTGCACCATTGACTGTTATCGATTGCACGCAAAGTTCACCCCGTCGCTCAAAAGCGCCATGCGCGATCCAAAGCGGGCAACTGGCATCGCTTTCAAGGATTGTCGTGCTGCTCGCGCCGGAAAATCGCTTGGAGAACTGCCCTGCACGATCAATTCTTGCCATGAAGAATGGCAACCCGCGCTGGCCCACACGTTGCAATGTTGTAAGCCTATGCGCCACCTGCTCGAAGCTTGCACCAAATCGGCGCTGTAATACTGCCAAGTCATACCCGGTTTGGTCGCATGCTCTTAAAAACCGGCCATATGGCATCATAACTGCCGCCGCGAAGTAACCTGTTAGATGTCGCTCGAACAATTGCCGGGCCCCTGCATCGTTGAGTTGGGAGCCGGCAACCAATTGATCGATTGCCTGGCGCTGTTCCAGCTGGGCGATTTGAAGCGCGATTTGGAAATTACGGGATGATGGTCTCAACATTTCCGAAAGCTGTAGCTGTCGCGCATGCAAGTCGAGCCGACGGATCGCGCCAGGCATCACATCTAGCGGCAATATGCGAACGGAGAGCTGGTGCTTTTCACGCAACCTCTCCGTCAATGCTGCCCCAATATCGCTTCGTGAGAGCCGCATCTCGTCGGCAAGCTCTTCTGCAGCGTGGTCAAGATCGGCAAAATGGTTACGCCAACGCTCAATCTCCCGCCGTGATTCCACCAAAGCGTCTTCAACCTTGCCATGCTCAGGGGTACCGCGATCAAAAAGGCGCGAAAATGCGGCTGCAGCTTGGGGCGCGGCGGCAAGAAACTCACCTACCTCGTCACGATCGATTCCCAAGTCTGCAAATCTCTCATCAGCGAGCCGACGAGCTAGGCCGTCTACGCCACCGATGGATTCGTCTTCGCGCAACGAGCGCGGATCGAAGTCAAATCGTTCAATGACCTGCACCAGCACGCGCGCCGAAAGGGGCCGTTGGTTGCGTTCGATCAGATTGAGATAGCTTGGGCTAATACCAAGCGCCGCAGCCATACTCGCCTGGGTCATCCCCTCTCTCTTGCGAAGGCGACGCAAAGCAGGTCCAGCAAAAAGTGCGGCATCAGTCATTTGTAACTTTCTTTACATTGTTACACTCTCTTATCACCAAAAGCGCTCAAAAAGACAACAAAGTTTGTAAGTTTTCCTGTTTTTTGGCAGAAAATCGCGACACTCTCTTCTCAGAAATTCAATTCACCCCGCCAGGAGAACATTCGTGACTTACCAGACCAGCATCGAGAATCTGCGCCATACCATTGAAGGACAAGGTCCCTCATGGGGAGCGATCGATCCCGAAGCCGCAGCACGAATGCAGATCCAAAATCGGTTTCCGACCGGGCTCGATATTGCCAAATACACCGCAAAGATCATGCGCGCCGATATGGATGGCTATGACGCAGACCCGGCGAACTACACCCAGTCGCTCGGCTGCTGGCACGGCTTCATCGCGCAGCAGAAGATGATCAGCATCAAGAAGCATTTTGGTTCGACCAAGCAGCGTTACCTCTATCTTTCGGGTTGGATGATCGCAGCATTGCGAAGCGAGTTTGGCCCGCTGCCCGACCAATCCATGCACGAGAAGACCACGGTCCCTGCCCTGATTGAAGAGCTCTACACATTCCTTAAGCAGGCTGATGCCCGCGAACTGGGTATGATGTTCCGCGATCTTGATGCCGCACGCACGCGTGGTGACGAAATCGAGGCCAAGCGGATCGAGAACGCCATCGACAACTACGAAACGCACGTTGTACCGATCATCGCAGACATCGACGCCGGTTTCGGCAATGCAGAGGCGACTTACCTCCTCGCCAAGAAGATGATCAAGGCTGGCGCCTGCGCCCTTCAGATCGAAAACCAGGTTTCGGATGAAAAGCAATGCGGCCACCAAGACGGCAAGGTTACCGTTCCGCATGAGGACTTCGTTCAGAAGATCCGCGCGATCCGCCACGCCTTCCTGGAGATGGGCGTTGAAGACGGCATCATTGTCGCGCGCACTGACTCGCTAGGCGCTGGTCTGACGAAACAAATCGCCTTCTCCACTGAGCCTGGCGATATGGGCGACCAGTATAACGCCTTCCTAGATTGTGATGAGGTCGATCCGACGGAGATCACCAATGGCCAGGTCTTTATCAGTCGCGATGGCAAACTTTTGGCACCCAAGCGCCTGCCATCAAATCTTTACCAGTTCCGCGCTGGCACGGGTGAAGACCGCTGTGTGCTCGATTGCATCAATTCGCTGCAAAACGGCGCCGACCTATTGTGGATCGAAACGGAAAAGCCGCATGTCGAGCAGATTGCGGGCATGGTTGATCGCATTCGGGAGGTCGTTCCCAACGCAAAGCTGGTTTACAACAATTCACCCAGCTTCAACTGGACGCTCAATTTCCGCCAGCAGGTGTTCGATGCATGGGAAGAGACAGGCAAGGATATATCCGCCTATGACCGTGCAAAGCTGATGAGCGCTGACTACGACGCTACTGAGCTTGCTGCCGAAGCTGACGAGAAGATCCGCACTTTCCAGGCCGACGCTTCGAAGCGCGCGGGCATCTTCCATCACCTGATTACGCTGCCAACCTATCACACAGCGGCATTGAGCACTGACAATCTCGCGCGCGAGTATTTCGGTGAGCAGGCGATGCTTGGCTATGTGAAGAACGTTCAGCGCCAGGAAATCCGTCAGGGCATCGCATGTGTGAAGCACCAGAATATGGCCGGTTCGGACATTGGCGACGATCACAAGGAGTACTTCGCGGGCGAAGCTGCGCTGAAAGCTGCGGGCGAAGATAATACAATGAACCAGTTCGAGGCTGCATAAGCGGCCCAAATCGGGAGATGTAAAATGACCGATACCGATACCAAGACAAGAGAACCTTCGCGCGCGAGGGCCCTGCTCTCAACCGCTGATATGAGGTTGCTGCGCCGCGCCTTGGAAAGTCATGCCAAGGCCACCGAAGATCGTGATGAACTGGCGAAGATCAACGCCCTGCATCACCGCCTGGGCAACTATTCCTAGGTTACGCAGCTAACCAGCTCCTGGGGAGGAGAGTACGGCCGTCGGGGCGCCCCCAAGCTCCGGCGGCCGTCAATTTTTGAAAGACTTGGAATTCAGGCAAAAGCTACATGCCGTAGGAAATAACCAGCAAAAGCGAAAGCGTGGTGACCATAAGCAAAACCAACGGAACACCCGTCCGGATGTAATCACGAAACTCGTAATTGCCCTCAGTCATGATCAGCATATTGGTCTGATAGGCAATCGGCGTCGCGTAGCAGAGGTTGCAACCAAACAGCACTGCAAGGATCAATGGCTCTGCCGGCAGGCCTAGTTGCGTTGCGATATTGAATGCAATGGGAGTGCCCACTGTCGCCGCTGTTGCATTAGAAGCAAAATTGGTCAGCAACGTCACGAACAGCATAATAGCAGCAAGCACGCCTGCTGGCGGCAAGACCTGCAGCCCCAGCGACAGGGCTTCACCAAGCCAGGCTGCGGCCCCGCTTTCCAGCACGACTCGTCCTACGGCAATACTGGCGGCCACCAATACGATCACCTTTGCCGAGAGAGCGCGCCCGACACGGTCAAACTTAACGCAACCGGTCAGGAACATCAGTATCGCACCTGCCAACGCCGAGATTGCGATCGGGAATACGCCGATGGATGCTGTGAACACCGATACGAACATGATCACGGCTGAAAGCAGAGCCTCTGATTTTCGCGGTAGCTCACGCGCGCCCTCAAGCATCAGCAAACTATCTGCGCGGGCAAAGCCTTGCAGGTCGGCAGGCAGCCCCATTGCCAACACAACATCGCCTTCAGCAATTCTCAAGTCGCCTGTATCGCTGAGCTGTTCATGCCCGCCGATGAGCCTTTCAGGGCGGTGAATACCCAGGATCGCGACACCATATAGATCGGCAATGCCAGAGGTCGGCAGCGTACGACCGATGAGGCGTGAGTCGGCCGTCACCGTCATTTCAACAACGGTCATATCCTGAGCCTGATTGACCGATTCGCGGCGAATTCGATCGAGCACCCAACTTGGCGCAAGCTCACCCTTGAGTATCCTGACTGCGTCCTCCAGCGCCTCATGCGTGCCGGAAATCTGCAGCTTTTGCTGCGGCTGCAGCGGACCCTTTGGCACCTCGAGCAGTTTGATGTCCTTGGGCAAGCGGTGCATGATCTGGGAAATATCTTCGCCCAGGAAATCACTGTTGCTTCCGATCCGCAGCCGCGTGTGGAACTGGCGGTTCTCATGGCTGGTTTCGACACGGTTGTCGCCGAGTAGACGCGGCATCACCAGCCAAAGATAAGGCAAGGCAACCAACGCCGCCACCAGAACAATTGGCGTATAGTGGAACACGCCCATTTGCGGCATGCCGAGATCAACCGCGATGGATACAACCAAGATGTTTGTCGATGTACCAATCGTCGTTGCCATCCCCCCGATAAGCACCGCGGCATTGAGAGGAATCAGTGTCTTGGATGCGGGCATGGCACCGCGCGCAGCCAAGGCTACAAAGATAGGCAACAACAATACCAAGACCGGCGTATCGTTCACTGCCATGGAGAGGAAGAATGCCAGTAAGAGTGAAATCAACAAGCCAAGCTGCAGATTGAACTTGAATACACGCTCCAGCAATCGTGCTGCCGGATCGAGTGCACCGGTAACGACCAAACCCCTCCCCAAGATCATGAGCGAGCAGATCGTAATCAGTGCATAATGCCCGAACCCGCCAAAGGCGAGTTGCAGGCCATCAGTCGGGCGTGCGCCCTCAAGCGGGAAGAAGTAGAGGCCCACCGCGATTACCGCGATGGTCAGAAGCGAAATGATCTCCACCGACATCCGGCCACGCGCGAACGCAACGAACATTGCGACGGTAATCGCCATCGCCGCCATGGCATGAAGAGATGGTAACCCCAGCATCGTCTTTCACCCTGATTCCCAAAGCAAAAGGAAAATTACAAGCTATTTTCGTGAAGTTGGGTTTCGGCCGTGCCGAATATTCTGTGAGTGGTGCCCCTGGCCCGACTCGAACGGGCACTTCCGAAGAAAAGCGATTTTGAGTCGCTCGCGTCTACCAATTCCGCCACAGGGGCTCACCAAATGGAAGGCGGCTGTTAGCCTCGTGCCGCCTGCGCATCAAGCCTGCAATCAGCTTTTCAGGGATGCGGCGAGCAATTTGTGTAGTTTGGAGTGCAATGCGTCATTTGCGGCCAGTACTTCGCGCGCATGGATTGGCTGTGATCGTCCGCGATAATCGCTGACAAAGCCACCAGCTTCTCGCACAAGCAAGCAGCCGGCAGCTGTGTCCCAATCGCTGAGGCCGCTTTCCCAGAAACCATCAAATCTCCCGGCTGCAAGCCAGGCAAGATCAAGCGATGCTGCGCCAAAACGCCGAATGCCAGCAACCTGCGGGCCGATCGCGCTGTAAATCTTGGTCCACTCAGCCGGGTCACCAGCACCCTGGAATGGAATACCCGTGGCAATCAGCGCCTCTGATAGGTTCCTACGTGCAGATACTCGCAGGCGGGCATCATGCAGCCATGCGCCGCTCGACTTTTCTGCCCAGAAAGTTTCGTCGGTGATCGGCTGGTAGATCACGCCGGCGACCACATCGCCCCAGCCGCTGCCATCTAGTTTCGGTTCTTGAGCGGCAATGGAAATTGCAAAATGCGGAATGCCGTGCAGGAAATTGCTCGTCCCGTCGAGCGGATCGATGATCCATCGGGGCTTTGTAGGATCGCCTTCGATCGTGCCAGCCTCTTCAAGCACAAAACCCCAGTCAGGGCGTGCAGAAAGCAGCTCGTCATAGAGCGTACGCTCGGCGCGCATGTCCGCCTTCGATACGAAGTCCGCAGGCCCCTTGCGACTAACCTGCAAATGTTCGACTTCGCCGAAGTCACGCCGCAAGCGTCCGCCCGCCTTGCGAGCAGCGCGCTCCATTACACGAATAAGGCCGGTTATAACTGCCATGATCGATTAGCCAGCTTTCCCGACATAGGTCTGGTCATAGACGTCGACGATGACACGCGTTCCGCTCTCAATATGCGGCGGCACCATGATACGCACGCCATTGTCCAAAACTGCAGGCTTGTAGCTTGAAGATGCGGTCTGCCCCTTAACTACCGCGTCGGCCTCGACAATTTCAGCTTCAATCTGTTGCGGCAACTGAACGCTGATGGGCTTCTCTTCCCATAGTTCCAGCTGTACCTGCATTCCATCTTGCAGGAACGGGCGCGCATCGCCCAGCAAGTCTGAAGGCAGCGAGATCTGCTCGAAAGTCTCTTGCTCCATAAAGACCAGCATATCGCCATCTTCATAGAGGAACTGATACTCTTTTGTGTCGAGCCGCACACGTTCGACACTATCTGCACTGCGGAAGCGGACATTCGTTTTGCGGCCATCCTGCAGGTTCTTCATTTCGACCTGCATGTAGGCCCCGCCCTTGCCAGGCTGCGTGTGCTGGATCTTGGCAACTTTCCAGATGCCATTTTCATATTCCAGGATATTGCCGGGGCGGATATCGACGCCACTGATCTTCATGAGACTTTGCCTTCTTGCGGGAAATATGGCCCAGAGGCCATGAATGCTGCGCGCGCCCTTAGCTTAGGCTTCACTGTGGGGCAAGCTGGCTGGTTCATTGCGCGTTAGCGTGCTAGCGGACATTCCGATGAGATATGCGACCACATTTGCAGTTTTGCCTGCGCTTTGGCTAGCTGCGCCCGCCGAGGCTGCACAAGGCGGCTCTATTCGTACAATGCCTCAAGGGTATTATGAATGTGCCCTTCCTGGCGATGCATCGACTAGGGCATGGGTGCCGGTTGAAGGCGCGCATTTCATGATCGACAATGCCTCCAGTTACGAGACCGAAGATGGCCGCGGGACCTATCTGCTTACAGGCAAGGATCTGATTTTCACGCGCGGACCACTAAAAGGCCAACGATTCCGCAGGATTAGTGACAAGGCTCTGCGCGATCTGGAAAAAAATGGATCTTTGGGTCGCATGCGCTGCGTCCGCAAAACGCGCTGAACTGGCGGAATTTTGAAGTCCTAATCTTCCATTTGCTGTCTGAAAGCCTCGATCGCCTTTACTTCATCGCCTGACCATACCGCCCCAGATATAGCCAGGAAATCTGCTCCGGCGTGTTCCAAAGGACGGCAATTCTCAGATGTGATGCCGCCTATCGCTACACATGGAATCTCGAATAGCTGGCTCCACCAGCTCAGTAGCTCGGGCTCGGCAGTATGTTCGGTATCTTTCGTTGTCGATGGATAGAATGCGCCAAAAGCGACATAATCGGCACCGGCCTCACCCGCTTCCATCGCCAAATGGCGCGAGGCGTGGCAGGTCACGCCAATCTGGGCTTCCCGACCTAATTGCTCGCGCGCCTCCTTCGGATCGCCATCCTTCTGGCCCAAATGAACGCCGTCAGCCCCGATCCGCTTGGCGAGCGAAACGCTGTCATTAACGATGAAGGCCACTTCACGTTCTGCGCATATTTCTTGCAACGGTTTTGCCAATCGCGCTGCCTCGTGCTGGTCTATGTCCTTCACACGAAACTGGAACGCGGTAACAATGCCTTCCCCAGCATCAAGCGCGCGCGCTAGCCGAGACGGGAAGTCACCCGAAACATCGATCGGCGAAATGAGATATATCTGGCGGTCGCTCATACTCGCGCCACTAGCCGCAGATTACGCAAGCAACAAGATGGGCAGGAGCTCTAAATCTTTCGGCTGTCATACGCCCATTGCAGCAATGCCTGGCGCTGACGCGGCCTACAGAAAGGATCGCCTGGCTCGCAGTTCTTGATTATTTGTCCCTTGTGGCGTGCAAAGGCACGCCAGCGCTTGACCTGCCTTTCATCATCTTCGTGTCGGCGGCCCATGAAATAGCGGCAATACCATTGAAACCAGCCGCGCGGGTCATCCTCATGTATCCACCCCTTGCGTCGCCATTCGGCAAGCGGCTGGCTGGCAAGAATGCCGAAATGATTGAAATTGGCATCCGCCCTTTGCGGTGAGAGTCTTGCATCGGCGAACCATTGTGAAGGGAACTCGTCGGCGCAATCGCACATATACTTGCCGCCGAATACACCCAGTCGAAGCATTTCAGCAGGCGTCAACTCTGGCTCAAAGCCTTCAGCGAATTCCTTACCCATTGGCGCGCTAAGTTGATAGCGATAGTCGCGCTGCATCTTATCATTCACCTCGATCCAATCGCCGATCAAACTGACCTCCTGATTCCAGCGTTCATGCCCTGCTCAAAAATGCATGTTAGAAGATGGCGCAATGCTTCGCCAAGTTCCCATTATTGTGCAGTTCTGCATTGTTCTTGCGGCTCTGCCCGCTTGCTCTACAGCTGCGGATCGACCTGGAGTTCCCGGCTGCCGGACAATGGAATGTGTTGGAGTAGGTGAGACACAACAGGTGTGGGACAATGTATCGATCACACCAGTCGAGGTGCTGGAGGATAGCCGCTGCCCGATTGAGGCCGAATGTGTATGGGAGGGCCGCGTCCGGCTGAAGGCGCAAATCGATCTGGATGACGCTGTTAGTTATCTGACGCTCGATAGCGACGAGCCGTTGCGTATAAGTGGCGGCTCTCTCTCTTTCGCCGAAATTGCACCGGATATGTCAACCGCCTGGGCACCAATCCGGCAAAAAGATTACCGTTTTGGATTCAGATTCGCTCCAGACATCATGGAAGATGCAGACGCGCCAACTGAGCAGTGAGCCCGATTAGCCTGCCATTGAGGCTGCCTGAATCTGATCAATCGCCTTGCCTAGCGCCGCATCAAATTCCTCGTCAGTCTGGCCCTTGCGCAAATCCTGCAAAAGTCCACGACTGAAGCTGGCAATCATACCCGCGTTCTTCGCCAAATGCTCGCAAGCATCATCCGTAGAATAACCACCAGAGAGGGCGACAACGCGCAATACGTTCGGGTGCACAATCACCGGCGCATAAAGGTCAGGCTCAACCGGAATTGAGAGCTTCAGCATTATCTTGCGACCCTCAGGCAAAGCGTCGAGCCCTTTGAGTATCTCTCTCAGAAGCATGCGCTCCCCCTCAGCACGATCAGACGCCGTGATGTCATATTCAGGCTCCAAGATCGGAACGAGACCCGCATCGGCGATACGATTGCCATACTCGAATTGCTGAGCGACGTTGGCAGCAATCCCTTCCGGGTTTGCAGACTTAATCACTGAACGCATCTTGGTGCCGAACATTCCCGCAGCCACGGACTTCTCAAGCAGAGCATCTAGCTTGTCCATTGCCTTCATCAATTGGACACCGTTGGCCTCGTCTTCCAAGCCTTGATCAACCTTGACGAAGGGAACAACGCCACGCGCATTGAGCGCATCTGCAGTCTGCATGCCTTCAACTTCGCCATCCATAGC
>DMWU01000011.1 GCA_003483125.1 Erythrobacter sp.
GCTCAGCAGAAGATCCGCATTCGCCTGAAGGCGTTCGATCATCGCGTTCTCGACCAGGCAACTGGTGAAATCGCAGAAACCGCTCGTCGTACAGGTGCTCTTATTCGCGGCCCCATTCCAATGCCGACGCGTATCGAGAAGTTCACCGTGAACCGCGGCCCGCATATCGACAAGAAGTCGCGCGAGCAGTTCGAGGTTCGCACTTACAAAAGGCTGCTCGATATCGTGCAGCCTAACGCCCAGACCGTTGACGCTCTTATGAAGCTCGACCTGGCTGCAGGCGTAAATGTTGAGATTAAGCTCGCTTAATTCTCATCCGGTCGTTCGGCACTGACCTTAAACCGGCCGAGAGTTTCGGGGCTCCTTAAGGCCCCGCTGGTCCGTAAGGACTGGCAAGACATAGGGATACCGCCGGATTGATCCGGGCTGCGTCCCCCGTCTAGCCAACCAGGCCATCCGGCTTGGAAGGCGTTCAGCCCGGACGGGGCGATGCATGAAAATTTGGGCTGGCAAGCACGCGGGGATGGGCCTCGTGTGCCTCTGTGTAGGAGCAAAGACGATGCGCACTGGCGTTATCGCTAAAAAGGTTGGGATGACCCGCCTGTTCCAGGATGACGGACGTCACGTTCCCGTGACGGTTCTCGCCCTGGAAGGGTGCCAGGTTGTTTCGCACCGCACCGCTGACCGCGACGGTTACTTCGCTGTTCAGCTGGGTGCAGGTGAAGCCAAGCAAAAGAATGTAAACAAGCCGCAGCGCGAACATTTCGCCAAGGCTGAAGTCACCCTGAAGAAGCGTGTGGCTGAATTCCGTGTCGAGAACGAGGAAGGTCTCGTTCCCGTTGGTTCGGAAATCAGCGCAGAACACTTCGTTGCAGGCCAGAAGGTCGACATCACCGGCCATACGCAAGGTAAAGGCTTCGCCGGCGCCATGAAGCGTTGGGGTTTCGGCGGTCTGCGCGCAACCCACGGTGTTTCGATCAGCCACCGTTCGCATGGTTCAACCGGTAACCGTCAGGATCCAGGCCGTGTGTTCAAGGGCAAGAAGATGGCTGGTCACATGGGTGATCGCCAGCGTACGCAGCAGAACCTCGAAGTGGTTCGTACCGATGCGGAACGGGGCCTTATCTTTGTAAAGGGATCCGTCCCTGGCTCGAAGAATGGCTGGCTGCTGGTTCGTGACGCTGTGAAGCTGCCATTGCCTAAGGATCTGCCGTTTCCCGGCGCCATCCTCGACCGCAATGCACTGAAGGCTGAAGCTGAGGCTCCTGAAGCTGAAGAACAGAAGCTGGAAGAGGCAGCTGCAGAAGATGCGGCTCCCGCCGAGGAAGCGGCACCTGCTGAAGAGGCAGCTCCTGCAGTAGATTCCACCCCCGCCGAGGCCGATGCGCCTGAAGGCGACGAAGGCAAGGAGGGCTGATCCGTGAAGGTGAAGGTCCAGAAGATCGACGGTAAGGCGTCGGGCGATATCGAGCTGAACAAGGATGTGTTCGGCGTCGAGCCTCGTGCCGATATCCTGCACCGCGTTGTCACATGGCAGCTCGAGAACCGCCGCGGTACGGCTCGTCCGACCCGCGAACGTTCGGACGTTGCGCGTACCGGCAAGAAGTTCGGTCGCCAGAAGGGTGGTGGTACCGCTCGTCACGGTGACCGCGCCGCTCCGATCTTTATCGGTGGTGGTAAGGCTCACGGTGCTCGCAAGCGNGACTTCAACCAGTCGCTGAACAAGAAGATCCGTGATCTTAGCCTGAAGATGGCGCTTTCGAGCAAGGCAAAGGACGGCCTTCTGGTTGTCGATAGCCTTGAGATGAAAGATGCCAAGACGAAGGTGCTCAACGGTCACTTCGACACGGCTGGCCTCAATGGCAAGGTGCTTGCGATCGACGGCGAGAGCGTGAACGAAGGCTTCATGAAAGCCGCCGGCAATCTGCCGGGCGTAAACGTGCTGCCGGCGATGGGCGCCAATGTCTACGACATTCTCAACCACGACACGCTGATCCTGACCAAGGACGCGGTCGCAAAGCTGGAGGCGCGCTTCAATGGCTAAGAAGCAAGAAGTAGATGCGCGTCACTACGACGTGATTTTGGCCCCGCACATCACCGAGAAGTCGACTCTGGCTTCTGAGAACAACGCCGTTGTTTTCAAGGTGGCAGGCGATGCGACCAAGCCGCAGATCAAGGAAGCTGTTGAGGCAATCTACAGGACCAAAGTTTCGGCAGTGAACACCATCGTGGTGAAGGGCAAGACCAAGCGCTGGAGGGGTAAGCCCTACAAGCGTTCCGACATGAAGAAAGCGATCGTGACGCTGGCTGAAGGCCAGGATCCGATCGACATCACTAGCGGGATCTGAGGGCAGGAATAATGGCACTCAAGAACTACAAACCGACGAGCCCCGCCCGCCGCGGCCTCATCCTCGTCGACAAGACCAGCCTCTGGAAAGGCAAGCCGGTCAAGTCGCTCACGGAAGGCAAGCGCAAGACGGGTGGACGCAACAACAAGGGCCATGTCACCTCGCGTGGCATTGGCGGCGGTCACAAGCAGAAGTACCGCTACATCGATTTCAAGCGCCGGAAGTGGGACGTTCCTGCAACCGTCGAACGGATCGAATATGACCCGAACCGCACTGCTTTCATCGCACTCCTCAAATATGAGGATGGCGAGCAGGCCTATATCCTTTGCCCGCAGCGCCTAGCTGTTGGCGACACGGTATTGGCCGGTGAGAAGGTCGATACGAAGCCAGGCAACGCCATGCTTCTGGGCCAGATGCCTGTTGGCACCATCTGTCACAATGTGGAGATGAAGCCGGGCAAGGGCGGCCAGATCGCTCGCAGCGCTGGTACCTACGTCCAGATCGTTGGTCGTGACCGCGGTATGGTAATTGCACGCCTCAATTCAGGCGAGCAGCGTTACCTGCGCAGCGACTGCATGGGCACGGTTGGCGCGGTCTCGAACCCGGACAACCAGAACCAGAACCTGGCCAAGGCCGGTCGTAAACGCTGGATGGGCGTAAAGCCGCTTACCCGCGGTGTTGCAAAGAACCCGGTCGATCACCCGCATGGTGGTGGTGAAGGCCGTACGTCTGGCGGACGTCATCCGGTGACCCCATGGGGCAAGCCGACCAAGGGCGCCCGTACCCGCAAGAACAAGCAGACGGACAAGATGATTATCCGTTCGCGCCACGCGAAGAAGAAGAGGTAAGACACGATGGCACGTTCCGTCTGGAAAGGTCCGTTCGTCGAGCTCAGCCTTCTGAAGAAGGCGGAGGACGCACAGGACAGCGGTGGCAACAAGCCGATCAAGACCTGGTCGCGTCGTTCCACGATCCTGCCGCAATTCGTCGGCCTGACGTTCAACGTCTACAATGGCCAGAAGTTCATCCCGGTCTCTGTTTCTGAAGAGATGGTCGGTCACAAGCTTGGCGAGTTCGCGCCCACGCGCAACTTCCCGGGCCACGCTGCCGACAAGAAGGGTAAGCGCTAATGGGTAAGGCAAAAGCACCCCGTCGCGTAGGCGACAACGAGGCGCTGGCTGTTGGTACCACGATCCGTGGTTCCGCACAGAAGCTCAACCTCGTTGCAGAGCTGATCCGCGGCAAGAAGGCTGAAGAAGCCTTGAACATCCTCTCCTTCAGCAAGAAGGCGATGGCGCGTGACGCCAGCAAGGTACTCGCATCTGCGATCGCCAATGCAGAAAACAACCACAATCTCGATGTCGACGCGCTCGTCGTAGCGGAAGCTTCGGTTGGCAAGTCGATCACGATGAAGCGTTTCCACACCCGCGGTCGCGGCAAGTCGACCCGGATCCTCAAGCCGTTCAGCCGGCTGCGGATCGTGGTGCGCGAACAGGAAGAGGCGTAAGATGGGTCAGAAGAGCAATCCGATCGGTCTGCGCCTGCAGATCAACCGTACCTGGGACAGCCGCTGGTATGCCGAAGGGCGTGACTATGCCAAGCTGCTCAAGGAAGACATCGAAATCCGTAAGTACATCCTTGAAACCGTGCCGCAGGCTGCGATTTCAAAGGTTGTGATTGAGCGTCCGGCCAAGCTGTGCCGCATCTCGATCTATGCTGCCCGCCCCGGTGTGATCATCGGCAAGAAGGGCGCGGATATCGAGAAGCTGCGCCAGAAGCTTGCGGTTATGACCGACAGCGAAGTGAAGCTGAACATTGTTGAGATCCGCAAGCCGGAAGTCGACGCCAAGCTTGTTGCACAGGGCGTTGCTGACCAGCTGATCCGCCGTGTTGCTTTCCGCCGTGCGATGAAGCGCGCCGTTCAGTCGGCTCTTCGTCTGGGCGCTGAAGGCATCAAGATCACTTGTGGTGGTCGCCTTGGCGGCGCGGAAATCGCTCGCGTTGAATGGTACCGCGAAGGTCGTGTGCCGCTGCACACACTGCGCGCCAATGTTGATTATGCAGAAGCGGAAGCTCTTACCGCCTACGGCATCATCGGCATCAAGGTGTGGATCTTCAAGGGTGAGATCATGGCGCATGATCCTACGGCGCAAGATCGCCTGATGATGGAAGCACAGACGTCCGGCGTCCGGCCGGCACGTTGAGGTGAGTAGATAAGATGCTGCAACCAAAGAAAACCAAATTCCGCAAGGCGTTCAAGGGCAAGATCAATGGCAACGCCAAGGGCGGCACCGCGCTGAACTTCGGCTCATACGGTCTGAAGGCTCTTGAGCCTGAGCGTATCACTGCGCGCCAGATCGAAGCTGCTCGTCGTGCAATTACGCGTCACATCAAGCGTCAAGGTCGCCTATGGATCCGCGTATTCCCCGATGTGCCGGTATCGAAGAAGCCTGCCGAAGTCCGTCAGGGTAAGGGCAAGGGGTCAATCGAATATTGGGCAGCCCGGGTAAAACCTGGCCGCATCCTGTTCGAGCTCGACGGTGTACCGGGCCCGCTGGCAGCCAGCGCGTTTGAACGTGCTGCGATGAAGCTGCCCATCAAGACCAAGGTTGTTGCCCGTATGGGTGACACTTCGCACCTGGGAGGCAACAAATGAGCAAGATTGAAGATCTTCGTACGAAGACCGACGACCAGCTTGATGCCGAACTGACCGAGCTTAAGCGCGAGCAGTTCAATCTGCGTTTCCAGGCTGCAACCAACCAGCTTGAAGCGCCTTCGCGGGTCAAGGAAGTGCGTCGCACGATCGCTCAGATCAAGACGCTGCAGAATGAGCGTGCCGCTGCTGCGGCCGCCAAGGCTTGAGGAGCTAGACAATGCCGAAACGTATCCTGATCGGAACTGTCACCTCCGACAAGACCGACAAGACTGTGACCGTGAAGGTCGAGCGCAAGGTGAAACACCCGCTTTACGGGAAGATCATCCGGCGTTCGAAGAAGTATCACGCTCATGATGAGAAGAATGAATATGCGGTTGGCGACACCGTCCGGATCGAGGAGACCAAGCCGATTTCCAAGACCAAGACCTGGGCAGTACTCGATCGCGTAACAGCAGGCGGCACTCAGGCGGTTGAAGCCGACCTGGAAGTCGAAGCTGCCGGCAACTGAAGTTTAGACGTTAGGAACTGCCAGGCAGGTTCTGGCAAGCCAATGAGAAGGAACCGGATCAATGATCCAGATGCAATCCAATCTCGACGTCGCGGACAATAGCGGCGCAAAGCGCGTCCAGTGCATCAAGGTACTGGGCGGGTCGAAGCGTCGTACTGCGTCTGTTGGCGACGTGATCGTGGTTTCCGTTAAGGAAGCGCAGCCACGTGCCCGCGTTAAGAAGGGCGACGTACATCGTGCTGTGATCGTGCGCACCAAGAAGGACGTTCGCCGTCCCGATGGCAGCGTTATTCGTTTTGACAGCAACGCTGCTGTGCTTGTGAATAAGAGCGAAGAGCCAATCGGCACTCGTATCTTCGGCCCGGTTGTGCGCGAACTGCGCGGCCGCGGCTTCATGAAGATCATCTCGCTCGCTCCGGAGGTGCTGTAATGGCTGCTGCGAAGATCAAGAAGGGTGACAGCGTCGTCGTCCTGTCCGGCAAGGACAAGGGCATGACCGGTACTGTTTCGAAGGTCCTGCCTAAAGAAGGCAAGGTCATCGTTGAAGGTGCCAATGTCGCTACCCGTCACCGTAAGCCGAGCCAGGCCAACCCGCAGGGTGGCATCGATCGCCGTGAGGCCCCGATGCACATTGCAAAGGTTGCCGTGGCAGATCCTAAAGATGGCAAGCCTACCCGTGTCCGCTTCGAAGAGCGTGACGGCAAGAAGGTGCGCGTTGCCGTAAAGAGTGGGGAGACCATCGATGGCTGATTATACACCCCGCCAGAAGCAGAAGTATGAGGACCAGATCGTCAAGGCGATGACCGAAAAGTTCGGTTACAAGAACCGCCTTGAAGTTCCCAAGCTCGAAAAGATCACGCTCAACATGGGCGTTGGCGAAGCGAGCCAGGACAAGAAGAAGGTCCAGATTGCTGCAGAAGAAATGGCCTTGATTGCCGGCCAGAAGCCGGTTGTTACTCGGGCCAAGAAATCGATCGCGCAGTTCAAGCTGCGTGAGGGCATGCCAATTGGTTGCAAGGTAACTTTGCGCCGTGACCGTATGTTCGAATTTCTTGATCGTCTGGTGACCATCGCAATGCCTCGTATCCGCGACTTCCGTGGGCTCAACCCCAAGTCGTTCGATGGCCGTGGCAACTATGCGATGGGTCTCAAGGAACAGATCGTGTTCCCCGAGATCAGTTACGACAAGATCGATAAGGTGCGTGGCATGGATATCATCGTCACCACTACCGCGAAAACCGACGAGGAAGCACGCGAACTGCTTATGCTGTTCGGCTTCCCGTTCCCGGCTGAAGCAACAGCTGAAGATAAGGAGGCGGCGTGAGCCGCTAAACGGAGAGCTTAAGTCCATGGCGAAACTGAGTTCCACGAACAAGAATGAGCGTCGCAAGAAGCTTGTTCAGAAGTACGCAAGCAAATATGCCAAGCTTAAGGCAATTGCGGCGGATGAATCGCTTGATGAGAGCGAACGTCTGATCGCGCGCCTGAAGATGGCTGAAATCCCGCGCAACGCTAACCCGACGCGTGTTCGCAATCGCTGCAACACGACCGGTCGCCCGCGCGGCTATTACCGCAAGTTCGGCCTGTGCCGTATTGAGCTGCGGGACAAGGCCAATAAAGGCCTGATCCCTGGCGTAACGAAGTCGAGCTGGTGAGGGTCTGAACGATGGCAATGACTGATCCATTGGGTGATATGCTCACCCGTATCCGTAACGGCCAGCGTGCGAAGAAGGACTCTGTCCTTTCGCCCGCTTCCAAGCTGCGCGCAAATGTGCTTGAAGTTCTTCAGCGCGAAGGCTTCATCCGCGGTTACAGCGAAGATGAAAGCGGCAAGCACAAGGCGCTGCGGATCGAACTGAAATATTTCGAATGCGAGCCTGCGATCAAATATGTCGCACGCGTCTCCAAGCCTGGTCGCCGGATCTATTCGGGTTCGAAAGAACTGCCGACTGTCCGCAACGGCCTTGGCATCACCATCGTCTCGACGCCCAAGGGTGTGCTTTCTGACAATGAAGCACGCGCTGAAAACGTCGGCGGCGAAGTGCTGGCGGAGGTGTTCTGATGAGCCGCATCGGTAAAAAGCCGGTGGTGATTCCTGGTGGTGTCACCGCCGATATCGAAGAGGGCATGCTGACCGTGAAGGGCCCCAAGGGTACCCTTTCATTGGGGCTTTCCGACCTTATCGATTACAAGATCGAGGGCGAGGAAATCCAGGTCAACCCGGCCAACGACACCAAGCAGGCGCGCTCTTACTGGGGCATGCAGCGCACGCTGGTTTCCAACCTGGTTGAAGGCGTGACCGAGGGCTTCTCGAAGACGCTCGAGATTTCAGGCGTAGGTTATCGTGCGCAGGCACAGGGCCGGAAGCTCACGCTCCAGCTCGGTTTCAGCCACGATGTCGATATCGATGTGCCTGAAGGCATTGAGGTGAAGACGCCCGACCAGACCACTGTAATCGTAAGCGGTATCGACAAGCAGGCTGTTGGCCAGCTTGCCGCTGAAATTCGTCGCTGGCGCAAGCCTGAGCCTTACAAGGGCAAGGGCATCAAGTACCAGGGCGAATATGTCTTCCGCAAGGAAGGGAAGAAGAAGTAAGATGGCAAAGCTTTCTCTCTTTGAACGCCGTCGTCGGCGTGTTCGCACAGCGATCAAGAGCCGCGCTGGTGATCGTCCGCGCCTGTCAGTGCATCGCACCGGCAAGCACATCTATGCGCAGATCATCGATGACAATGATGGCCGCACGCTTGCCTCTGCTTCGACGCTGGGCGGCAAGTCTTCGGGCGCGAATGTCGATGCTGCCACCAAGGTTGGCAAGGATATCGCCGCAGCAGCCAAGAAGGCTGGCGTGACCACCGTCGTGTTTGATCGCGGCGGGTTCCTGTTCCACGGCCGCGTCAAGGCGCTGGCCGATGCCGCTCGCGAAGGCGGGCTGGAGTTCTGATAATGGCTGATAAAAAGAAAACTGAAGAAGCAAAGGCTGAAAAGGCACCGAAGTCTGAAGCTACGAAGAAGCCGGCGAAGGCCAAAGCCAAGACTGCAAAGGCTAAGGCAGAGGCTGAAGCTGCTCCTGCTGAAGAAGCAAAGGCTGAAGAAGCTGCGCCTGTAGAGGCGAAGGCTGAAGAGGCCCCGGCTGCAGAAGCTAAGGCAGAGGAAGCTCCGGCTGAAAAGGCCCAAGCGGAAGCTGCACCAGCCAAAGAGGCCAAAGCTGAAGAAGCACCTGCAGAGGAAGCCAAGGCAGAAGCAGCTCCGGCGTAAGCATCTGAAGCTGCACCGGTTGAGCAGCCGCAGCAGCGCGAAGGTCGTGGCCGTGGCCGCGGTGGCAATCGCGAGGGTGGCCGTGGCCGTGGTCGCGGTCGTGACCGTAACCGTCATGAAGAGGAAGATGACGGCATCATCGAAAAGCTGGTGCACATCAACCGCGTTTCTAAGACGGTTAAGGGCGGTAAACGTTTCGGCTTCGCGGCGCTGGTTGTTGTGGGTGACGGATCGGGCCGCGTAGGCTTTGGTCACGGCAAGGCGCGCGAAGTGCCTGAAGCCATCACAAAGGCAACAGCTGCGGCTCGCAAGAAGATGATCCGCATTCCTTTGAAAGAAGGCCGTACGCTGCACCATGATGGCCGCGGCCGTTTCGGTGCCGGCAAGGTAACCGTTCGCACAGCGCCTCCAGGAACCGGCATCATCGCCGGTGGCCCGATGCGCGCCGTGTTCGAAAGCCTGGGTGTTGCAGACGTGGTGACCAAATCGGTCGGTACTTCCAACCCTTACAACATGATCCGCGCTACTTTTGACGCGCTTGCAAACCAGTCTTCGCCGAAGTCTGTTGCACAGCGTCGTGGCAAGAAGGTTGCAGACCTGCTTGGCCGTGGTGGTGCTAGCGAGGCAGAAGTGGAAGCTGATGCCGCAGCGATTGCGGAGTAATCACGATGGCTGCCAAGAAGACTATTAAACTCAAGCAGATCGGTTCTCCGATCCGTCGTCCAGAGAGCCAGCGCCAGATCCTGGTCGGCCTGGGCCTCAACAAGATGCACAAGGTCGTTGAACGCCAGGACACCCCAGAGGTGCGCGGCGCGATCGCCAAAGTGCCCCATCTTGTAGAAGTGGTCGACTAAACCAATCCAGCGTGCCCGGGCCTTGCCCGAGCCGCCTAATTTTAGCGCGAAACAAAGCGAAAGCGAGTGCAAGAAAATGAAACTCAACGACATCCGTGACAATTGCGGCGCCCGTATGACCCGCATGCGTGTGGGCCGTGGCATCGGTTCCGGCAAAGGCAAGACCGCCGCACGCGGCCAGAAAGGCCAGAAGAGCCGTTCAGGTGTAGCGATCAAGGGCTTTGAAGGCGGCCAGATGCCACTTCACATGCGTCTGCCAAAGCGTGGCTTCAACAACCCGTTTGGCAAGGACTATGCAGAGGTAAACCTCGGCATGGTGCAGAAGTTCATCGACGCCAAGAAGCTCGACGGCAAGAAAGCCATTGATGAGGCAGCACTTCGTGCGGCCGGCCTAGTGCGCGGCGGCAAGGACGGGGTCCGTCTGCTGGGCAAGGGCGAAATCAAGGCCAAGGCCAAATTCGTCGTTGCAGGCGCATCAAAGGGTGCGGTTGCAGCGGTTGAAAAGGCTGGGGGTTCGGTTGAATTGATCGGCGGCGCCAAGGAAAAAGCTGCCGAAAAGGCAGAGTAAAAACGAAAAATAGGGGGCGGGGGTTCGACATTGGGCCACCTGCTCCCTATCTATCCGGGAAAGGGTTATCGACCTAGGGCCGGACAATCCGGCGCTCCAGGTCAACAGGCTTTAGGATCGATCGCTGACCATGGCATCACGCGCTGACAATATCGCGAGCAATCTCAATCTCGCCAACTTCTCCAAGGCTACCGAGCTACGCCAGAGGATCTGGTTTACAATCGGTGTGCTGGTTGTTTTCCGCTTTTTGAGCTTTGTTCCGCTACCGGGTATCAACCCGCTGGCGCTTGAGCAGCTTGCGCAGCAGACTCAGGGCGGCATTCTCGACCTGTTCAACATGTTTACGGGCGGTAGCCTGGAACGCATGAGCCTGATCGCGCTCGGCGTCATGCCATATATCACCTCGTCTATCGTGGTGCAGATGGCGGCAGCATTGCATCCGACATTGGCCGCCTTGAAGAAAGAAGGCGCGACGGGGCGCCAGAAGCTTAATCAGTATACGCGTTACGGCACGGTCTTCCTATGCGTGATCCAGGGCTGGTTCCTGGCGGCGGGTCTAGAGAGCTTTGCCAACTCCGCTGGTCTGCAGGCAGTGGTCGATCCGGGCTATATGTTCCGTATTGGCGCCGTCATTAGCCTGGTTGGCGGTACGATGTTCTTGCTGTGGCTGGGTGAACAGATCACGGCTCGCGGCATCGGCAATGGCGTTTCGTTGATCATTATGGCGGGTATTGTCGCTCAGTTCCCGACATTCACAGCCAATCTGTTTGAAGGCGGACGTACCGGTTCGATTTCTGCGGGTATCATCATCTTTTTCATCTTCATGGTGATTGGCTTGATCCTGCTCATCAGCTTTGTCGAGCGCGCCCAGCGCCGCCTGCTGATCCAATATCCCAAGCGTGCCACACAGCGCGGCATGATGCAGGCAGATCGCTCGCATCTTCCGCTCAAGCTCAATACCGCCGGCGTGATCCCACCGATCTTCGCCAGCTCGCTATTGCTTCTGCCATTGACGATTTCCCAGTTCGCCGGGAATTCGATCACCACTGACAGCACGAGCGGCGGAATCATCCAGACGCTGAACTTCTATCTGCAGCCAGGTGAACCGCTTTACCTTGCGCTCTACGGTATCGGGATTATCTTCTTCTGCTTCTTCTACACAGCCGTGGTGTTCAACCCGGAGGAAACGGCCGAGAACCTTAAGAAGAATGGCGGCTTCATTCCGGGTATTCGTCCCGGTAAGCGCACATCCGACTATCTCGATTATGTTCTGACACGCATCACAGTGGTCGGTGCAATTTACCTGACGGTGGTCTGCCTGTTACCGGAATATGTCATCCGCCAAACCGGCATTCCGTTGTTCCTCGGCGGTACAAGCTTGCTGATCGTGGTGAACGTTACTGTCGACACGATCGGCCAGGTCCAATCGCATCTGCTCGCCCACCAATATGGCGACCTTATCAAGAAGGCGAAACTTAAGGGACGGATGCGTTAAGGGCGCAGACGGGGTCCCAGGGGGAAATTGGTTCCATGAATATCATACTTCTTGGCCCACCGGGGGCGGGCAAGGGTACGCAAAGCGCCAGACTGGTTGAGAAATATGGCATGCGCCAGCTATCCACGGGCGATATGCTGCGCGCCGCGGTGAAGGCGCAAACTCCCGTTGGCATGAAGGCCAAGGCAGTGATGGATCGTGGCGAACTCGTTTCTGACGAAATCGTGTCTGAGCTGATCGATGCGGAACTTGCAGCAATGTCAGCTGAAACAGGCGCGATATTTGACGGTTATCCGAGGACAGAGGCACAGGCTGAAAGCCTGGACAGCTTACTGGCGAAGCATGGCCGCAACTTGGATCACGTCATCGAATTGGCGGTTAACGAGGATGCCTTGGTCGAAAGGATTACCGGGCGCTTCACATGTGTCAATTGCGGCACCGGCTATCACGACAAATTTGCCCAGCCCAAGGTTGAAGGTGTTTGCGACAATTGCGGGTCAACCGAATTCAAGCGCCGTCCCGACGATAATGAAGAAACCGTACGTACGCGCATGGCCGAATATCGTGCCAAGACTGCGCCGATTCTGCCGGTCTATGAGTCACGCGGAATTGTAAGCCGTGTTGACGGCATGGCGGGGATTGATGAGGTGACGGCAGGTTTGGGTAATTTGCTGGGTTAAGCCCGCTCAATAGCCCCCAGGATTTGCGTGGACACAATTCCCTCTTTCTTGCAGTAACTTCTTGCCCTAGAACGGGTGCCAGGGGGAAACAGAGCATGCTCAAATCACTTGTAGCAGTGTTGCCGATCGCGATCTTCGCGATGCATCCGGCAAATGCTGAAGTGGTTGAAAGTGTGGATGGCGGCTTTGTTACGCGGGATGTTGTCATTGTAGAGGCAACACCAAAGGCAGTTTGGCTTGCTCTTATCGCTCCCAAGAATTGGTGGAATTCTGCCCACACATGGTCTGGCGATGCTGCGAACTTGACGCTCAAGCCGCAGGCTGGGGGCTGTTTCTGCGAGAAAATTCCGGAAGAACCCGACCCGACCAAGATTACGCTGGAGGGTAGCGTCGAACATATGCGCGTGATCCAGGCTTATCCTGAACGCGCATTGCGGATGCAGGGCGCTCTGGGGCCGCTGCAAAGCGAGCCGGTCAGCGGGATCCTGACAATCGCTATTTCTGAGGTCGACCAGGGAACGCGGATCGTCTGGGAATATGTTGTTGGCGGATACATGCGTTACGAACCTGCGATGATTTCTCAGGCGGTTGATGGTGTAATGAGCCAGCAATTGAGCGGTCTTGCCAGCGGGCTGGGTCCGATTGAGATCATCGAACCAAAACCAGAGCCTGAAACTGATCAAGGGCCCGTAGTGGAAGAAAGTGAAGAGGGCGAAGATTCTGCCGAAGAGGTGCCTGCAGATGAGTTGAGCGTCGAAGATGCGCTGGATGCTATGGCGCGGGAGCGGCGAGACGAATAACTAAAATGGCGCAATAACAGCAAATAGCGCCAAAAATTGCGGTCGCACCAATGTCTAACAAACCGCCGAATAAGGGAAGGCGGCGAAAGAGGGGGAGTAGTGCGATGGCGGTTTCCGATCATGTTGATTTTCCGACCTTCATGGAGGGTGTGAAGCGGCGTAATCCAGGACAGACAGAATTTGTCCAGGCTGTGCAGGAGGTCGCACAGGACATCTTCGATTTTATTTCGGACAAGGAAGAGTACCACGAGGCGCAAATCCTGCGCCGTATTGCAGAGCCGGACCGGGTCATTTCCTTCCGTGTCTGCTGGGAAGACGACAATCACAACATTCGGGTTCAGCGTGGCTGGCGTGTCCAGAACAACAACGCCATCGGCCCATATAAGGGCGGAATTCGTTTCCACCCTAGCGTGACGGAAAGCGTTCTAAAATTCCTGGCCTTTGAACAGACTTTCAAGAATTCGCTCACCGGACTGCCTATGGGTGGCGGCAAGGGTGGCGCCAATTTCAACCCGCGCGGCAAGTCTGACAGCGAGGTGATGCGCTTCTGCCAAAGCTTCGTGAACGAGCTTTACCGCCATATCGGGCCGGATACCGACGTGCCTGCGGGTGATATCGGCGTAGGCGGGCGCGAGATCGGCTATATGTTCGGTCAGTACAAGCGGCTCACCAATCGCTGGGAAGGCGTGTTGACCGGGAAGGGTGAAGAATATGGCGGGTCGCAGATGCGGCCAGAGGCGACTGGCTATGGCGCGGTCTATTTCCTCCAGAACATGCTGAGACACCAGAAGAACGACGTCGATCGCAAGACTGCCGTCATATCCGGCTCCGGCAATGTCGCAACTCATGCGGCCGAGAAAATCATCCAACTGGGCGGGAAAGTACTGACACTGTCTGACTCAGGCGGTTTCATCCACGATCCAGATGGCATCGATCAGGAAAAGATCGACTGGGTTAAAGAGTTGAAGAGCGTGAAGCGCGGCAGGATCAGCGAGTATGCCGATCACTTTACCGGTGCCACTTTCCATAAAGGCAAGCGGCCATGGAACGTCCCCTGCGATGTTGCGCTACCTTGTGCCACGCAAAATGAGCTCAACGAGGATGAAGCCAAAAAGCTGGTCAGCAACGGCGTGATCGCGGTTTCAGAAGGCGCGAACATGCCGACGACGCTGGAAGGTGTCCACGTCTTCCACGAAGCCAAGATCATCTATGGTCCGGGCAAGGAGGCAAATGCCGGCGGCGTTGCAGTTTCAGGCCTGGAGATGAGCCAGAACTCTGGCCGGATTTCCTGGAACCATGGCAAGCTGGGCGAGATGCTGACCGATTTGATGGAAGGTATCCATGGCAAATGCGTTGAATATGGTGATCAGGGCGACGGTTACGTCGACTATGTGAAGGGTGCGAACATCGCAGGCTTCAAGAAGGTCGCTGATGCCATGCTCGCCTTTGGCGTAGTCTAGACGGAGATTGCTCTCAATGAACCTGGGGATCGAGGGACGTCACGCAGTTCTCTGTGCCTCGAGCCGCGGGTTGGCGCGCGCCTGAGCCGCTAGCCTAGCTGCAGCAGGCTGTTCGCTGGTCATCAATGGCCGCGATGAGGCCAAGCTGCAGCAGGCCGCTGATGAGCTTCGCCAGGTTAGCGAGGTAGAGATCACCGCGATTGCGGGCGACGTAACCGACCCGGAAGTCCGGGAGAACCTGGTTGGCGTTGCCCCGGTCGACATATTGGTCAACAACGCGGGTGGTCCGCCATTGGCTGATTTCCGTGACCTGGACCAAGCCGCTATCCATGCCGGGCTCGAGGCGAACATGGTTTCACCAATCGCCATGATCCAGTCTGTGATCGAAGGGATGGTAGAACGGAAGTTTGGCCGGATCATCAATATCACCTCATCAAGTGTGCTGATGTCGATTGAGAAGCTCGACCTGTCCTCTGGGGCGAGGGCGGGGCTGACGGGCTTTCTTGCTGGCGTCTCTCGGCAAGTCGCCCGCTCCAATGTCACGATAAACAATCTTCTGCCGGGCAGTTTTGATACCGATCGGCAGGATGCCATCATCGCGCGCTTTGCCCAAGCCAGCGGAAAAAGCGAAGATGAGCTACGCGCCGCCAGGGATGCTGCGAACCCTACCGGGCGTATCGGGCGGCCGGAAGAATTTGGCGCGGCCTGCGCCTTCCTCGCTAGCGTGCATGCCGGTTATATTGTGGGCCAGAATATCCTGATGGATGGCGGCGAAACCCGCATGAACTTTTAGACGATATTTCAATACGCTGGACCTCGAAGGCCGTGATTTTGACGATTGGGTCGTAAATGTATAGAATAGCAGCGATTGGAAGGGATGTGGCGCTATTTGGGCCGCAGTGCTCTTCCTTTGCGCTTACCTGTTGACGAGCGGGAAGAATCACCGTAAGCGCGCCTCCATTCGACACGTTCGATATGAGTCCGGCAGGCGGCAGCCATTGATGCGCGCCGACC
>DMWU01000019.1 GCA_003483125.1 Erythrobacter sp.
AATATCGAACAGCATGTTATCGAGCCTGAAGTCGCCATGTACCAGGCTGAGTTTTGGATGGTCGCGTTCGAGCCAAGGGATGCAGGCCGCCAAATCCTCACACACTTGCATGAATTCCGGTTCCAGCAACTCGGCATATCTTTCGCGAAAGACCGATTGCGCATGCGGATACATGGCACGAACTTTCTCGGCCGCATCAGCATTGGCATGCAGCCAATCGCGCCCGAGAATATCTTCATTTCTCCATGATGGGGCGTGCAGGGCGACAGCCTGCATGATTCCCAGGCGGGCCTCTTCGATCCCGCAGCCTTCCAGCTGGTTACCGCCGCGCGCCGGGCCCAGATCTTCAAACAGCAGGACGAATTCCCCTGTTTGCTCATCTATATCAGCCACATGACAGCGCGGTGTGCGGACCCCTAATTGAGGTGCTAGTTCGCTGTAGAAATGAACCTCTTTGCCGTAGAGACCCAGCATGGCGGCGGTCGCGCGGCTGGTCTCATCGGCCGCAGGAAACTTTGCCGCAAGTGTCGCCGGGCCTTCGGCAGCAGTCGCGGAATAGACCAGATGGAAGCGTACGCTGTCGCCAACCTGCCCAGTGCCGATGGGCTCCCAGCTTACGACTGTGACTTCGCATGTTTGCAGCGCCCCACTCTCGCGAAGCATCGCGGTTAACCAGTCTGGCGTAACCAGATCGGGCCGCGCAGGAATTTTGGTCAATTATCGCCTCCCCGATTGGGATGCACCTTATGTGGCTGCAATTGCTCGCGCAATCCTGCTTGCCCCCGGCAGCGGCCATCCCTATTCCTGAACTAATGACAGAAAAAGAAAACGAACACGAACTCACTGACCGGAAATTCTATCATGCCGGTCAGGAAGCGGCTTTCTTTGAAGAACGTCCGCACGACACGCCGCAAACGCGGCATCCCTCTTACAAGCTGGCATATCGCGACACAGATTTCCTGTTGCGCGATGAATTGCGACCAGTGCGCTTCCAACTGGAACTACTTAAGCCTGAAATGCTGCTTGAAGAAGCTGGCGTTGGCTCAACGCTGGTTGTGTACGGATCGGCGCGCATTCCTTCTCCGCAAGATGCCGACGCGCTGATTGAAGCGGCCAGCGACAAGAACGAGTTTGAGCAGCGCGTAGCCAAGAACCTCGCGTCGAGGGCCAAATATTACGATATCGCCTATGCATTGGCGCGGATGGTTTCCGAGAAAGCGATCGTCGAAGATGGCAAACGCCAGTTCGTCATCACTTCGGGCGGTGGGCCATCGATTATGGAGGCGGCCAATCGGGGGGCAAGCGACGCGGGCTCTGAATCGATTGGCCTAAATATCGTGCTTCCGCACGAGCAAGCGCCCAATGCCTATGTAACGCCCAATCTCAGCCTTCAGTTCCACTATTTTGCGCTGCGCAAGATGCATTTCCTCTTGCGTGCTCGCGCGGTGGCGGTTTTTCCTGGTGGCTACGGCACACTCGATGAACTTCTTGAGCTGTTGACACTGGTCCAGACCGGCAAGATGAAGCCGATCCCGATCCTGCTATTTGGCAAGGATTTCTGGAGCCGGATCATCGATTTCGAAGCCATGGCAGAGGAAGGCACGATCTCGAAGAAGGACCTCGACCTGTTCCATTGGTGCGAGTCGGCGGAAGACGCTTGGTGTCATATCGCCGATTTTTATGAGCTTGAGTGCTAGGTTAGCCCTCGCCCCGCACCGCGTAGTGTCCTAGCGGGCCATTGCCTGCGCCTAGGCCGGGTGCGGAGCGTATGGCCCGCAAGACGAATTCGCGGGCAAGGCGCACAGCGTCTTCCATATCCTGCCCGTGGCCCAGCAGAGTGGCAATTGCGGCTGAAAGGGTACAACCCGTGCCATGCGTATGCGGAGTATCGACCCGTTCATGCATGAAATATTTGGCACCCCCTTCGGGTGAGAGGAGGATGTCCATCACTTGCGCGTCAGCCGTATGGCCACCCTTGGCCAGGACAAAACATTCGAGATCCAACGCCATCTCACGCGCCGCGTTCTCTAGCAATTCGCTGGTTCGGAATTTGCGCTCCGCCATGAATTCCAGCTCTGGCAAATTGGGGGTGATAATCGTCGCCAAGGGGAACAACCTGTCTTCCATGGCGAGCACACCACCTTGCGCGATCAGGTTAGCGCCCGAGGTTGAAACCATGACGGGATCTACCACTACAGGAATGTCCTTGGGCAACTGCTCAAGTGCGTCGCACACATTGCCGACGATATCGGCATCATGCAGCATGCCGATCTTGATCGCATCGACGCCAATGTCATTCACGCATGAATCGATCTGGGCCCGCACAAAGTCGCCAGAGAGAGGGGTGATTGCCTGCACACCGACGCTGTTTTGAGCTGTCGCGGCAGTAATAGCGCTCATCGCATAGCCGCCCAGCATGGTAATCGTCTTGATATCGGCCTGGATTCCGGCTCCGCCGCTTGAATCGGAACCCGCGATGCTCAAGATGCGGGGAGGGCGCTGGTTCACCCTTTGAACTTCCTTGCCGTAGATGGTGGGAATTTAGCGTGCAGCGATCTTGCCCGCGTAGGACGATCCATCAATTCGCCTCCGCAATTCGGACAGATGTCGTCAAGCTCCTCTGCGCAGGTGGTGCAGTAAGTACACTCGAAACTACAAATGAAGGCACCTGGCCTTTCGGCTGGCAAGTCGGTGCCGCAACGCTCGCAATCGGGGCGCATTTCCAGCATCAGGCCGCTTCCTTCACAGCGGCGCAGATACGATCGACAACCGTCTCGACCTGAACTGCGTCGTCACCTTCGGCCATCACCCGAATGACCGGTTCGGTGCCCGATGGGCGGATCACAAGCCTGCCGCAGCCATCAAGCTCGCCCTCGGCATCTGCGATCAGTTTCTTAACTGCGGCATTATCGAGCGGGCTATTGCCCTCATAGCGGACATTCTTGAGCAGTTGTGGAACTGGCTCGAACAGGTGCAACAACTCGCTCGCCGGCTTACCGGAGTGAACAAGGCTGGCCAGTACTTGCAGGGCAGCGATGGTACCATCACCCGTAGTTGCATGGTCTAGCAGGATCATATGGCCGGATTGCTCGCCGCCCAGATTGAAACCGCCTTCCCTCATAAGTTCCAGTACATATCGATCGCCGACCTTGGTTCGTTCAAGAGTAAGGTCCTTACTGGCGAGGAAACGCTCAAGCCCAAGATTGGACATGATTGTTGAAACAACGCCGCCGCCGCGCAAAACGCCCTTCTCCGACATGCGACTTGCGATAAGGGCCATCAATTGATCGCCATCGACTGCCTTGCCTTTCTCATCGACAACGATCAGGCGGTCTGCATCGCCATCCAGCGCGATCCCAATATCGGCACCTTCCTCCAGCACCCTTGCCTGTAGTGCGCCGATAGCGGTTGAGCCCACGCCATCATTGATATTGGTTCCATTGGGGCTGACGCCTATCGAGATGACGTCCGCACCCAATTCCCAGATTGCAGTGGGTGCTACCTTGTATGCGGCGCCATGCGCGCAATCGACCACAACCTTGAGATCGTCAAAGCGTGTTCTGTCAGATACCGATTGCTTGACCGCATGGATATATCGGCCTGCAGCGTCATCGATACGGCGCGCCCGACCAATCTTGGCCGATTCCGACAGTTGGAGCTCTCCGTCGATGAGTGCTTCGATCGCCAGCTCGTCATCATCTGAAAGCTTGAATCCATCGGGTCCGAACAGTTTGATCCCGTTATCCTCAAAGGGATTGTGACTGGCAGAAATCATTACGCCCAGATCGGCGCGCATCTCGCGCGTGAGAAGTGCAATCGCTGGAGTAGGCAACGGCCCGGTCATGATCACATCCATACCCACGCTAGTGAATCCCGCGACCAGCGCATTTTCCATCATATAGCCGGAAAGCCGGGTATCCTTGCCGATAACGACGCGTGGCTGGTGGTTGTTGCGACGGAAATGCGAACCTGCTGCCTGGCCTACACGCATAGCGGTGGCCGCGGTCATCAAGCCCTTATTGGTGCGCCCCCTGATACCATCGGTTCCGAAATATTTGCGCGACATTCCTGCTTCTTATCCCATTCAACTCGTTGTAACGCTTGTGGCGGTAATATCGGCCAATGAAAAGCCTGTTGGGCCGGAATTATTACGCTGGGGCCTTATGCTCGTCATCCAGGCCCAATGCCATGAGATTGGTCCTGAACAGGGGTTCTCCGAATATGAAACCTACGAGGTTGGGCTTTCCGACATGATCGAAGAATGCGGTAAGAGTCAGCAGGATCGGCACGGAAAGTAGCGCGCCGAACACGCCCCATATCCATGAGAAATAGCTGAGCGCGATCAGGATAAACACCGGATTCATGGTGAAACGGGCACCCAGTATCGACGGCGTGATTACATTCGACTCAACCGTATGCAGGGCCAGATATGCTGCTGCGGGCACCAATCCTAGCAATACGGTATCTGCCGTACCGATCCCAAACAACGTCAGTAGCCCCGTCATCACCAGGGGCCCGATATAGGGCAAGAAGTTGAGGATGGCGGCGAGCCCTCCCCACATTACAGGCGCCTCGACCCCCATCAGCCAAGCACCAGTGGCCACAACAACGCCCACTCCAGCATTGATCCAACCGACGGTCAGAATATAGGCCGCAACCCTATCCTGCACCTCGCGCATCACCTGAGCAGCCTTGACGCT
>DMWU01000088.1 GCA_003483125.1 Erythrobacter sp.
TTGCGGCAGCAAGGCCGGCTTCTTTGAAGCAACACTCGCTTTGGCATTGGATCGCGAAGACATGGGCGCCGAAGTGCGCGCTATCGCTGAAAGGCTACTCAGCTCGCCTGGAACCTGATCGGAAGCGTTTTTAGTCCGCCCACAAAGGTGGAAACCGCACGCTTGGGCTCGCCCGCCAGTTCGATCGATTCGATCCGGTCAAGCAGCGTTTCAAACAGTATCTTCATTTCCATGCGGGCGAGATGCAGACCCAGACATTGATGCGCCCCCGCCCCAAAAGCCAGGTGCCGATTGGGCGAACGCGCAGCATCGAATTTGCGCGGATCATCAAATTGCGCGGGATCATGATTGGCCGAGACATAGTTGATCATTAGCCAGTCGCCCTTTTTGATCGATTGCCCGCCAATCTCTACATCCTTGGCTGCGGTGCGCATGAAATGCTGCACCGGCGTAGTCCAGCGAATGGCCTCTTCAACAATCCCGGGAAGCAGCGAGCGATCTGCTTTCACCCTGGCCCATTGATCTGGATCCTGGGCCAAAGCCATCATGGCGCCAGCGGTAGAAGCAGAAGTCGTGTCATGCCCGGCAGTCGCTACGATGATGTAGTAGCCAGCCATATCGCGTTCTGGCAGCGGATCTCCATCAACGGTCGCATTGGCGATAACGCTGGCGACATCATCGGTGGGATTGGCGCGCCTTTGAGCCGCAAGTTTCGCGAAATATTCCTCGAATGTCTGCACTGCGCCTGCGACTAGCTGAACAACCTGGTCCGGCGTCATATTCTCCATGCCCGTGCCCGAAAGGTCGGCATCCTGGCCGCCGAAGAGTTTCTGCGTAAGCATCTGCATACGAGGCTCATCCTCCTCGGGCACGCCCAATATCTGCATCACGACATGCAGAGGATAGGGGCCTGAAACGAGCTGCACAAAATCGACTTCCGGTCCGGCGGCGATCAGCCGATCAACCGTGGCATTGGCGATGCTGTGAATCTCATCCTCCATCTTCGCCAAATTGCGCGGCATGAACCAATCCTGCGTCAGTCGGCGATATTTCGGGTGGATGGGTGCATCGAATACGACGAGTGAATCGACCAGCATGTTGCTGCCTGTAGCCTTACGGCTAAACTCAATCGCGTCGCGCAGGCTGAATACGACCGGGCGCGGATTATTGAGGAAGGTCGCATTATCCTTCGAAATCCGCATCACATCTTCATAGCGCGTAACGAGCCAGAAGGGGTCAAATAGCTCACCGTCCTCCGGCTGGACCAAAGCGACAGGGCTTTCGTCGCGTAGGCGATCAAATGTATCGAGCAGACTATCCCACTCAGCATATGAGTGCGGATCGATCACTTCGCGCGCTACATCGGTTGGCAGAACCGCAGCAGTCTTGCTGGCCATATCTAAGCCCCTTCTTTCGCTTTCGCCTCATACTCATCGCGCAGCTCGCGCTTGTAGAGTTTGCCATTGGCTTCGCGAGGTAAATCAGGGCGAAAATCGAACAATTTGGGCATCTTGATTCGCGCCAGATTGGGAGCGAGATATTCGCGCAACTCAGCCTCCAACGCCTCGCCCGCTGCGGACATGTCCATAGGCTGGATAACCGCGACCACCTTCTCTCCCAAGTCAGGGTCGGGCGCGCCGATTACAGCCGCGTCCATAACCTTGTCATGGCTGATTAACAGGTTCTCGATCTCCTGCGGGTAGATATTCACCCCGCCAGAGATTATCATGTGGCTCTTACGATCGGTCAGATAGAGAAAGCCATCCTCATCCAGATGGCCGATATCACCCAATGTCATCCAGCCCTTGGGGTGTCGTGCCTCCGCGGTCTTCTTCGGATCGTTATGATAGGTCGGCAGGATCTCGTTCTCGAAGAAAATCAGCCCGTCCTCTCCGGCGGGCAATTCCTCTCCATCCGGACCGCATACATGCAATATACCATGGATAGCTCGACCAACGCTTCCCTGATGCGTCATCCAGTCTGCGCTGTTGACCATCGTCATGCCGATGCTTTCGGATCCAGCATAATATTCAACTATGATCGGGCCCCACCATTCGATCATCTCGCGCTTTATTGGCACCGGGCAAGGTGCAGCCGCATGGAGCGCACGCTGGTGGCTGGATAGGTCGTACTTGGTGCGCACCTCTTCGGGCAAGCGCAAGAATCGAACGAAGTGGGTTGGCACCCACTGGCTGTCAGTCACACCATATTTCTCGATCGTCTGGAGGGCGAGTTCAGGATCGAACTTCTCCATCATGACAACCGTACCCCCCAACCTGTGCACGGCTGAACACCAACCGATCGGTGCCGCATGATAGAGAGGCGCAGGCGAGAGATAGACCATTGAGCCATCCGACGGCATCCCTGCACCCATTGTCGCCAAGGCAAGGAAGGGAACAACCGCTGTTGGGTCCGGAACTTCCGGCGGGGCTGGACGAATGCCCTTGGGCCTGCCGGTCGTCCCCGAACTGTAAAGCATGGTAAGGCCGGCATGTTGATCGGCAATTGGCTCGGCCGATTGCGCGGACAATGCAGAGCCGAATTCATCTTCGTCATCGCCATCGGCAATCAGGATGGGGAGGTCGGGACATTCGGCGCGGATATCCTCCAGCACTTGTTCGAATAGCGGGGATGTGATTAGCAACTTCGCCTCGCTATCGCGGATGATATAGGAGATTTCGGGCGCGGTGAGTCTGGTTGATATTGGCACCAGCATCGTGCCTGCGCGCTGAGATCCCCAGATCAGCGTGAAATATTCAAGCCTGTTTTCAAGCAATACTGCAAAGGCATCGTCTGGCTGAAAGCCCCGGGCGCGCAGCAATTGGGCAAAGCGATTGGCCTGCGCGTCCATTTCAGCAAATGTCATGCTGGCCCCGCTGCCCGCCATGATTACAGCTGGCTGTTCGGGGCGCGACTGCGCATGAAAAATCGGATGCAAACTCACCACTCTCTCCCTCAATCCCACAAATAAGTTTGCCAAGCAGCCTAGCCAATCGTGGGCCAACAACAACCAAAAAGGAAAGCGGGGGCCTGAGCACTAACAAAAAAAGGCGGCGGGAAATCCCGCCGCCCATAATCGGACATCCTCTCCTATGTCCGAACCCGCTTCCAGGCGGGAATTTCAAAACCTATTTACTCGCCTCCTTGGCCGCTTTGCGAATCGGCTTGGGCGAGTCGCAATTGGGCCTCGGACTCCACCATATAGGGAATCGGATTGACCGCAATACCATCTATGCGAACTTCGTAATGAAGATGCGGGCCGGTAGAACGACCGGTCGATCCGACATAGCCAATGACATCGCCCTTGCGCACACGTTCACCCGGCGCGACGGCAAGGCGCGACATATGCGCGTAACGCGTTTCGAGGCTGGCACCGTGGGCGATCTCTACATAGAGGCCATAGCTTGAAAGCCACTGGGCATGGCCAACGATACCATCGGCCGTCGCAAATATCGGTGTACCTTTCGGAGCTGCAAGATCTACACCTTTGTGGCGTCGGCGGCCGCCAAGGATCGGATGCTTGCGCATTCCAAAATCGCTGGTCAGATAAGAACCATCAAGCGGCATCCGCGACGGGATCGACACGGTCGCACGCACGGTGGAACCATCAGGACCCGTATCGTCAAGCGCCTGCCAACTCGCAAATAGCTGGCGGAATCGCTGGTCTCCAGACGTCGGGGTTTCAACGTGCTCCTTGCGGAGTGGCTCTGTAACGTCGGCAGCGGTGGTATTTGCGAATGCAGGCGAGGCCGCAATGACCATGCAGCCTGCAATAGAGACGGCACAAGCCTTAAGAATTCGATTCGCAGTTTGCGATCTGGTCAAGCTATCCGTCCAACTGCGCCGCCAATTTTGCGGCGCCCTTTCAATTGCGATACCCGAAGAAACCCTGGCTCA
>DMWU01000174.1 GCA_003483125.1 Erythrobacter sp.
CAGCCGATACACCTTTCAGGGCCAGCGCCGGCAATATCGAACGCGGGATGATGGTTGCTGCTCGTTTTCAGGAGAAAGGATGGCTTCCCGCACCGACGCTCAATGGACGCGACGATCCCGAACACAAGCAGATGCGGGCCATGTTCAACCAGGCCTTCAAGCCCAGCAAGATCAAGGAGATCGATCCCAAAGTTGAGACTCTCGCTTATGATTTGATCGACGAGTTTATTGACGAAGGGAAATGCGAATGGGTGCGGCAATTCTGCGTGCCGCTGCCACTCTACATCATTGGCGAACAGATGGGCGCGCGCAAGGAAGACATCTGGCGGATCAAGAGCTGGACCGAGGCTTTCTTTCACCGCATCTCGCTGATGCTGCCCGAAGACCAGCATATGGAAATGGTCGACCGTGAGATCGAGGCGCAGCATTATTTCCAGCCGATCTTTGATCGCTTGCGGAAAAACCCTGATGACTCGCTGATCAGTACATTGGTCAATACGGTGATCGAAGAATGGGGACGCACGCTCACAGACAATGAGTTGCACGCCGAAATGATGGCTGACACCTTCGTTGGCGGCAGCGAGACAACCACCAATGCCCTCGCCGCAGGGATGAAGCTGCTGATCGAGAACAAGGATGTCTGGCACAAGCTCAAGAACAATCCCGATCGATACATGAAGACCTTTGTTGAGGAAGTCGTCAGGCTGGAAAGCCCGGTGCAGAGCCTGATGCGCTTTGTTGCGGAGGACACGGAGATCGGCGGCGTCAGTGTGCCGGGGGGCGCAATGATCAACGTCCGCTTTGCAGCTGCTAATAGGGACGAGCGCCAATTCGCCTGTCCTGAAACGCTAGATCTCGAACGTGAAACGCCGGGTAGCCATATGGGCTTCGGATCAGGCGTACATCATTGCCTGGGCGCTCCGCTTGCGCGGCGGGAACTTACCTGGGGCTTCACCGCAGTGGTCGACCGGTTCGAGGATATGTGGTTCGCCGAGGGGAAAAACGGATTTGAATATCATCCGCATTTCCTGCTGCGCAGCCTTAAAGAACTGTACATCGAGTTCGAACCGAAAAAGCGCTGATTGCCTAGTCGTTGTCGCGCCGTGCCGCACTACGCCCTGCAATATAGCCAAAGGTAAGCGCAGGCCCGAGAGTACCCCCAGCGCCCGCGTAAATCCCGCCTGTTGGACAAGCAATCGCATTGCCCGCACCAAACAAACCGCCAATCGGTTGATCGTCATGCCCCAGGATGAGCGCCCTGCCATCTGTACGTGCGCCGCCATTTGTACCTAGCAGACCCATCTTGATTTCAACGGCATAGAATGGCGCGCGTGCTATCGAGCCGAGCGTTACGGCAGTCCCTTTGCGTGATCTGTCGCCATAGAAATGGTCATATGCGCTGGTTCCGCGTTGGAAATCGGGATCCTCGCCAGCTTCGGCGTGCATGTTGAACCGGTCGACCGTCGCAGTGAGTGCATCGGGCTCCAATCCCAACTTGCTTGCCAGTTGTTCCAACGTTTCGGCGCGTTTAACCCAATCCGGCACAGGTTGGCCGGGCAGCCGCGGCCCAATAGGATAGCGATCGACGTAGTTTTCATCGAAGATCAGCCAAGCGGGCAGATTCGGATAATCATAGGTCTGCGGATCGAACGCGTGGAACGCCCCGGCCAGCGCCGAATAATTGGCCGCTTCATTGCAGAACCGTTCAGCCTTGCTGTTGACCATGATCGAATGAGGAACGGTACGCTCGATCAGGACGGGCATGGCGCGATCGCTGCCATTTTCCCATGGCGTATCGGGCACCACCAAAGTTGGCGCCCACCAGGCCTGCGTCATGTTGCCGAGCTTCGCCCCGCCCGCCATTGCGAGCGATAAGCCCTCACCACGCGCGGTGGGCGGGGGGGCCGGTGCATCCATTGGCCCGCGCAAGAACGTCTGGCGCTTGTCCTTGTCCCATTCAAAGCCGCCAGTGGAGATGATCACCCCTCGCCTTGCGCGCAATTCAAACTTATCGCCATTGCGTGCGCCCGAAATACCGACGATGCGCCCGTCTTCGCGGATCAATTCGCGGGTCTCAACACCCAGCATCGGCTCGATCCCGCGATCAAGGCACGCCTTTAGCAGTCGCGCGACCATGGCTTGCCCAAAACCACGTTCATTGGTGGCCATGCGACGGGCCATTTCTTCGGGCTCGACCACGCCTGTACCTCCGCCAAGCGACGTTTCGCGCAGCATCATCGGCTTTGGCTCTTCAATCGCAAAAATACGATTGGCCCATTCGTCCAATTCACCCAGCGCGAAAAGGTCATGATCGAGGGCGCGCCCGCCAGCAGGTTTCGCTCCCTCGCGGTCGAGATAGTAGTCTGGATATCCCTCAAGGAGTGAGACGCTTAACGCACCGATGCTTTCAAGGAATTCTAGCGCCTCTGGTCCGCGATCGACAAAGGCTTCCAGCGTTTCATCAACCAAGTCGCCGTGATCCAGTGCGCGGAAATAGGCCAGCGCATCTTCACGGCTGTCAGCCATGCCTGCCCGCTGCATCGCGGGATTATTTGGAACCCAGATCACACCACCCGATATGGCTGAAGTTCCGCCGATCCGGTCAAAGCGCTCAACCAGCGCGACCTTGGCGCCAGCCTCATGCGCTGCGAGCGCAGCGGCCATACCTGCGGCACCACTTCCCAATATGATTACGTCGACTTCGTCCATGGGCACCAATTGATTGCGCCGCGGCAATTTGCGCAACCCTCCATTTTGGCGAGGTGCAAGCCATGCGATTCCCGGCTAGCAAAACCCTACAAATCATTCGGAGAGGGACATGAAGCTTGAAGGCAAGGTCGCGGCGATCACCGGCGGAACAGCGGGACTGGGTCGCGGAATAGCAGAATCGTTTCTTGAAGAGGGGGCGAAAGTTGCGCTGTTCGCCCGCAATCCGGACAAGGGGCGGCAGGTGCTGGACGAACTGGGTGCGGGCGACCGCGCCATATTCGTGCCCGGCGATGTGATGAAACAATCCGATGTGGAGGGCTTCATCGACCGGACTGTCGACAGCTTCGGCACATTCGACATATTGGTCAATAATGCCGGTGGGGCAGGTGACCTTCAGCCGATGGTTGATCTGTCGGATGAAGCCTTTGACGAGGCCATGAAGTGGAACGTCTATTCGACATTCTGGGCAACGCGCCGCGCATTGAAGACGATGATCGCGAACAAGAGCGGGCGCGTGATCAATATGTCATCGATGGAGGGTAAGCACGGAAAGCCTGTCTTCACCGCATATACTGCGGCCAAGCACGCCGTGAACGGAATGACCAAATCGCTCGCACGCGAAGTTGGCGAATTGGGCATTACGGTCAATTCTATCTGCCCCGGCTTGGTCGTGACAGACATCATCAAGAACAATGGCCCTGCCACCGCAAAAGCGATGGGTATGGAATTTGACGAGATGATCACAATGTTTGCGCAGGAGGCAGCGATCAAACGACCCAATAGGGTCGAGGAAATTGCAGCCGTTGCGCTGCTCTTGGCGAGCGAGGCAGGCGCGGGCATCACCGGTGCCACGATCAGTGTCGATGGAGGAACGGCGCAATATTGATCCCAATACTTGCAGTGCTAGTTTGCAACTATGTTTGAATCGATTGACTGGTCCTTCATCATATGGACTGTACTGATATTTCTTTCCGGCTATCTGGTCGGGTCGCGTCGCCGTAGCGAGATATCCGAACCGCTGGACTTTGATCGCAACAGGATATCGCCGGTAGCGCGGGCGAGGATCGAGGATTCCCTGCAAGCAGGACAAAAGATCGATGCGATACGCACCTTGCGTGCGGATACTGGCCTAGGGCTGAAAGATGCCAAGTCAGTGATCGACAATTGGCACGAGCCTGGTGCTACGGATGGAGCCTAACCTTCCTGCATTTTTGCCATGGCCGCACCAACGGCAGCCTCGATATCCTTTGCCTGCGGATTGCCCCTCAACGTCAAGCCGCCATTGGGCTGAATATTCTGCCCGGTGACAAAAGCGGCATCGCTGCACAACCATAGGCAGGCATTAGCCACGTCGTCCGATGTATTGAGCCGTCCAAGCGGATACTTGGGAATGAAGGCATCGACCAAGCCGGGAACCTGGAAACTCTCTGCCGTCATCGGACTCTCTGTAAAAGCGGGCGAGACCGTATTTGCCTTTATCCCATATTGGCCAAAATCATTCGCAACGCAGCGGATCAGCGCCTCGCTGCCCGTTTTGGTTCCGATATACGCCGCATGATTGTTAATCAGCGCCTTGGTCGTCGCCGATGATAGAGAAATCAACGAACCGCCTTGCGGATCCTGCTCCATCATTTGCCTGACAAATGCCTGCAGGAAGTGATGCACACCTTTGAATTGCAGGTCGACGATCTGGTCGAGTTGCTCTTCGGTCGTCTCCAGTAGGTTGGCGAGCAGCCCCCAGCCCGAAGCATTTATGGCTGCATCCACGCGCCCCATCTTGGCGGCAGCGTCAGCCGCGAGCGCCTCTACGTCGGAGCGCTTGGTGATGTCGCACAGACAATAATGGCCACCGAGTTCATTTGCGAGTTCGGAAAGCTCTTCTTCCTTACGGCCGGAAACTAGGACTTCCGCCCCCTCCTTCGCAAACAGGCGAGCAATGGTCTGGCCCATATTGCCCCTGCTCGCTGCGCCCATGATAACGGCCTTCTTCCCTGCGAGCTGTCCCATCTTTGCTTCCTTTCCCAATTGGATCACTGTGATCAATACATGCAATCAAACGCGCGCGCCCTTCACAAAAATGGTCATTGCCCGCAGCCGCCGAAATCGGCCAAGTGCAGCCAACAGCCAGAAGGAGGGCCACATGTTTTCGGGACCGATGGAAGACCGGCTTGCCATACGCGAGCTCAATGACACCTATGGCGATGGGGTCGTTCGTAAAGATGCAAAGACATGGGCGAGCGTTTGGGCCGATGATGCGCGTTGGAACCTCATGGGACACGAAGTTGACGGCAAAGACGCTATTGTTAGCTTCTGGCAGCAAGCCATGGGAGGGTTTGACGCCGTAAGCTTTAGCTGCGTGCCTGCTGCGATCGAAATCGACGGCGATACTGCAACTTCGCGCGTGCAGACACAGGAAATCATGCGAATGGCCGATGGCACTACAAGGGTCGTCGGCGGTCTCTATGACGACAAATTGAAGAAGATCGATGACAAATGGCTGTTCACTAGTCGCGTGTTCAAGATCGTTGCCGAATATAATCCGCAAGGGGAATAAGAATGGCCAAGATAGTCATTTCCGCACAGATCGACCTCGATCCCGCACAACGCGAAGAGGCTCTTAAAACCGCTCAGAAATGGATCGATGGAGCTTTATCGCAGCCCGGCTGCATTCATTATGATTGGAGCGCGGACCTCAATAACCCGGCGCGCGTCAATGTATTTGAGGAATGGGAAAGCGAAGAAGCGTTAGCCAGCCATTTTGCAGGACCGCAATATGCCGGGATGCGCGACCATATCGGCCAGTTCGGCCTTACCGGAGCAGAGAGCAAGAAATATCGCGTTGACCGTGAAGGTCCGGTTTATGGAGCAGACGGTCAGGCCACAGAAGCTTTCGAGTGATCAACTTTACCGGGCATATCGCTTGCCCGGTCCGACATCACAACTGCAATAGCTGCTTGCCCTTGTTCTTGCCGCTGAAAAGCCGCTTGAGAGTTTCGGGTGCATTCTCGAATCCCTGCTGGATGTCTTCCTGATAATTTAGGCTTCCGTCATTGACGAATCCCTCGAGCCGCTTGCGGATCAGCGGGAACTCGCTAGCCCAGTCGAGTACGATAAACCCGGCCATACTGCCGCGTCGGAACACGAGGTTGAAATAGTTTTGCGGACCTGCAGGCAGATTGCCTGTCTCGTATCGGCTGATACCCCCGCAAATGACAACACGTGCACCTGTCGCGATGCAAGCGAGCATGTCATCAAGGATCGAGCCGCCGACATTGTCGAAGATCACGTCGACCCCGCGCGGGCAATGTTCCTTGATCTGCTCGCGTACCCCCCCAGCCTTGTAATCGATCGCCGCGTCATAGCCTGCTTCTTCGACAAGCCATTTGCACTTTTCCGGCCCACCCGCGATGCCAACAGCACGGCACCCGGCAATATTGGCAAGTTGGCCAACTACCGAACCTGTGGCTCCCGCAGCTCCTGAAACCAGGACGGTGTCTCCTGCAACCGGCTTACCGACCTTGAACAACCCGCAATAGGCGGTCACACCAGTCGTGCCGAGTACGGAAAGCACGGCCGTCGGCGGCAGATCGGTTTCGACCTTGGTCAGATCGCGGCCATCATGCACCAGATGCTCGGTCCAGCCAGTTGTTCCGAAAACCCAGTCACCCTTCTGGAAACGTCCGCCATTGCTTTCGATTACTTCGCAAATGCCGCTGCCGCGCATGACATCACCAATCTCCATCGGCGCGACATAATCGGCGATATTCTCCATCCAGCCCTTTTGCGCCGGATCGAAGCCCAGATAGCGGGTAGCGAGCAACATCTCGCCCTCTTTCGGATCGGACAATTCGATTTCTGCCAGCTTGAAATCGCCATCCTCGATGCCGCGTCCACGCGGGTGTCCGTTCAGCAGCCATTGGCGGGTCGTGGTCGGCATGGTCAGCTCCCTCGGTCTAAATTCGCAGCCGCTAATGCGCCTTCGCCGCGCGCCTCGCCCCGGCACAACGACTCAGCCCGG
>DMWU01000043.1 GCA_003483125.1 Erythrobacter sp.
CAGCAAGCGACATACCTATACCCAGTGTGAGGGCCGGAACCGCAATCAGGGCGATCAGTTCCGCCGCATCCGCCCCAAGAGGTGGAGAAAGGAGAAGCACCAGTCGGGCGGTGTCGCCAGAGTAGGCCAGAGGACTGTTTGAAATTGCGCCGATATTGACAACTGCCAACAGCGCGGAGACCGCCAACCAAGCGATTCCCACGTGGAGCGCGGACTGTGCAGACATGCCATATCTGCCGCGTTCCACCAGCATGCATCAAGCCCTGCCCTGTGCCGGTAAGAATCGCGGAAATTGCATTTTGGACTGCATCAGAACCGCTGAGCCCCTCAACCCGTTTCTCCGCCTCGGTACGGTCCACCTAATGCAGGTCATCCAGCGAGCCGGTTGCTTTAATCAATCCGGATGGCAAGCCAGATGACTTCGCCCAGAGCAATTCGAGACGAATTTATGGCAAACTAGGGTTAAATAAGCGGAAATGCCGACCCGTCTGAGGGGAGGACTATACCGCCTAGTCGCTCAGAAGCTTGGGGCACTGGATTTTGGCAGCGACGATGGCCAGGTCCTGGAAGGTGAACGTATCATCAAATACAACACCATACTGGTTGCGATTACGCCATCGAACCTTTGCCCTGATTTCCGGGACGCCTGCGGCCTCGATGCGCACTGTCTGATCGATTGCGAACAATCGGTCACATTCGATGCGCGCACCCTGCTGCGAGAGGTTTTCGACAAATGCTTCCGAATCGCCACTCATGGTCCTGAGTTTCGCAGGAAATTGCAGGCCAAGGCGAAGCGCGCGCTTGGGGAACACGCTATCCTCGGAAATCACGCGGTCGACATTCACGGGACCCTTGAACTCAAAACCAGCTTCACGGCCCCTTATCCACCTGTGTTCGAGATCGAACTTGTCGCCGCATTGCAATTCAAGCTGCATCTCCGTGCACTCGGGCAAAGCGTGAAACAGTTTCACGCTTACGCCTGTCGAGGAGACGTCGCGCAAGACGCAAACAAATTCACCGTAAGCCGAGACAAGTTTGGCAGCACGAATAAGCAGCCTGAAGCGCGGAGCGTGGCGCGATTCATCTGCATCCGTCATTCCGGAAGCGATTCCCGGCTCGAATCCGGCATAATCCATCAAAACAATCCCCGTCGTGGCCAGTTTTCTAGTGGCTTGGCCTGTATGATGCTCAAGCTAACGAGCAGAACTTAGCGTCTTAGGGGTTAAAACGGATATAACACGAACAATGCTTAGCTGGACGCAATGGGAGTATGACGAACACTCAGGTTCGATAGGTTTCAGAAGCATCTGCGAACATATTCACGAATGGTGCGGGTGGTGGGACTCGAACCCACACGATCTATAGGATCAGGGGATTTTAAGTCCCCGGCGTCTACCATTCCGCCACACCCGCCTGGCAATACGTGCAATGCAGCGCGCCGCATAGGGCCCTCAGCGCCAATTGTCGCCCTGTTTTTGTCGAAATGCGAGCGGAAAAGGGTCAGGGGCATTATAGCGGGGTCGTCGCCCAGCTATATCGGCCCTTTGGACGAAAAGTTGAATGCTTGGCTTTCAGTCCTGATTCAAGCGGCGACGCATTTCCTTGCCCGCCTTGAAGAAAGGAACGCATTTTGCCGGCACGTCGACCAGTTCGCCCGTGCGCGGGTTACGTCCCGTCCTTGCATCGCGCTCGCGAGTAGAAAAGGCGCCGAAGCCGCGCAATTCAACACGCCCGCCCTCAGCAAGCCGATTGGCAATTTCGTCAAAAAAGATGTCAACGATTTGCTCGATCTCATCAGCGCGCAACTCAGGATTGTCCCGATGAAGCGCCTGTAGCAGTTCAGATCTGATCATTTCCGTCTCCCGGCCACTATCCCCCCCACGCGACCGATATCAGGGGTCACCCCAGTTTCATCCGGTCACATATCGATCCAAAATGCGCCGTCGGGGCTGTCCGCCATGATGTCAGAGGTGAAGGCGCGCCGCAAGCACGCTCTTCAAAAAATTGAAGCGATTCTACGCATTTTTGGCACAAATCAGGAAATTTCCTGCCCATTGCGAGGCATTGACCAGTAGGAGCGACACCTTGTGGCCAGGCAAACCTAACTCTCTGCGAGTAGGCTGACCGGATCAATCCCCAGACGTGCCATTCGCGCCCGCAGTTCGGGCCATTCCTGACTCAGGAACTGCTCGCGCTCGCTTTGCCGAAGGCGGTCAGCGGCACCGTGCACGACATACATGCCAACACCCCGCTGGACTTCGACAAGCCCGTCATTCTGGAACTGCTGATAGGCCTTTGCCACTGTGAGCGGATTGGCGCCTTGTTCAGCCGCAAGGGCGCGCACCGAGGGCAACATATCGCCTTCGCCATATTTGCCTTCAATAATCGCAGCGGCAATCTGGTCGCGCAACTTCAGATAAACTGGACGGCTTTGGCTCATTTTTTCCTCGCATACCCGTTCTTTGGCCCACCCCAGGCCTAGTGCATGGTGCGTCAGTGCCATAATACAGCGGGTCGCGTCAAGTTTTTGGCAAATGCGGTTGCGAGTGAAACTAATGCTTCACAAGGGAGAAACAGACGCTAGGGTGCCTCGCTTCAAGGGGGGAAGACCCCCAATAGGGAAAACTACCAGGGAGAATCCCCCAGTGACGCTTGAAGAAATTATTGTCGCAATCGCGGCATCGTTTCTCGTGCTGCTGCTTATCGGCGGCGCAACGATCGTAACTTCCTCTAAAGCGGAATTTGCCGGACACCCCAAGGGTTTGTTCGTGCTGTTCTTTGCCGAAATGTGGGAGCGCTTCTCATATTACGGCATGAGGGCGCTGCTGATTTTCTATCTGACTCAGCACTGGCTTTTCAATGACGAGAAAGCCTCTGTCATTTACGGTGCCTACACCGCGCTGGTGTATATCGCGCCAGTGCTGGGTGGCTATCTGGCCGACAAGTATCTGGGGCAGCGCAAAGCTGTTCTGTTTGGCGCAGTATTGCTTACCATCGGCCACTTCCTGATGGCATTCGAGGGTGAAGGCTCGCTCGGCCAGAACAATCCTATGATCGACATTTTCTGGGCGGCGTTGGCCTTCATTATCGTGGGCTCAGGCTTCCTAAAAGCCAACATCTCGGTCATCGTTGGTCAGCTCTATCCGCGCACCGACATCCGCCGCGATGGTGCATATACCATTTTCTACATGGGCATTAACGTCGGTGCCGCAGTAGGCACGATTATCGCTGGCTATCTCGGCCAGACCCACGGGTGGGCTTATGGCTTCGGTGCCGCCGGTATCGGCATGCTGCTGGGCCTGATCGTATTCATCGTGTTCAAACCGCTGCTTATGGGCAAGGGCGAGAGTTCCGTACCTGAAAAGCTCAATGCACCATACATGGGCATGAAGTTTGAATGGTTCCTCTATCTTGTCGGCTTCGGAGCAGTCGCTGTGACTTGGTGGCTGGTGCAGAACCAGGCCGTTGTCGGAACCATACTTGGCGTATTTGGCCTCGCGCTCGTGGCATATGTCATCTGGGAAGCGATCAAGATCGGCGGAGACGACAGGGACCGCATCTTCGCAGCGATGTTCCTGATTGTTGGTTCGGTCCTGTTCTGGGCGCTATTCGAACAGGCAGGCTCCAGCCTCAACCTGTTCACCGATCGCTATGTCGATCGCCAGGGTGTCTCGGCATCGATCTTCCAGTCGATCAATCCGATCTACATCATAATGCTTGCACCGCTTTTCGCCGGGTTATGGACCTGGCTCGCGAAGAGAGGCCTCGAGCCTTCGACCCCGGCCAAGTTCGGCCTGGCGTTGATCCAGCTCGGCGCGGGCTTCCTTGTGCTGGTGCTAGGCGCAAGCACGGTAGGCATGGAGAACATGACGCCGGTCATCTTCGTATTCCTGATCTACCTGCTGCATACCACTGGTGAGCTTTGCCTCAGCCCGGTTGGCCTCTCGGCGATGAACCGCTTGGCCCCTACGCATATGGCATCGCTGATTATGGGCACTTGGTTCTTCGCTTCGGCAACCGGCAACTTCGTGGCCGGCATGATCGCATCTGCAACCGGTTCGGAGGCGGCATCAGGCGAAGGTGCATCGAAGGAAACCGTGCTCTCTGTTTACAGCCAGATCGGCTGGATCGCAGTTGCGGTTGGTGTTGGCGTGATCGTGATCAGCCCCTTCATTAAGAAGCTGATGCACCTCGATACGCTCAAGGATGAGACTGTCGATGACGACCTGCTGGGTCGGGCCGAAGCTGGCCTGGAAGCGCAGGAGGGCGGCATGCATCCGGCGACTCGCCAGGACTAGGGCACAAATCAAATCGTGAATGGGAGGCGCGCGCTCGCATCAAGCGAGAGCGCGCTTTTCAATTGCGATCGCGATCTTGGCGAAAGCTATTCACCTGTCTTCCTTGCCAATCACTGCAAATTTGGGCCACAAATGCTGTGAGAAGGAGCGAACGTAATGGATGACGCATTAGTTGAACTGGTTGCCGCAAACTTGGCCTTCGTCGGCACGCATTTCGCACTCTCGCACCCTCTGCGCGCACCATTAGTGCGCGTTTTAGGAGATCGCGGTTTCCAGGTCGTCTATTCCCTGGTCGCCTTTGCGGCGCTCGGCTGGGTCTATGTCGCCTTCAAATCCGCTCCTACGGCAGATTTGGGTGGTTCAGGCGACATGGGCTGGATCATAGCGACGGTGATCATGCTGCCCGCCATGGTGCTGTTTGCCGGGTCGTTAATTGGCAACCCGGCACTGCCAACACCCGATGCAAGCGACAGGGCACGCCAGGAGCCTGCTGGCGTATTCATTGTAACGCGGCATCCATTGATGTGGTCATTCGCGCTGTGGGCGCTGTCCCATATTATCCTGATGTGGAGCTGGCGGACCATGATTACGGCGCTGGCAATGGGCTTTCTGGCGCTGGTTGGTGCTCATCTGCAGGATGGCAAGAAGCAACAGGCAATGGGTGATGCCTGGGAAGAGTGGCAAAGCAAGACCTCGTTCTGGCCGCGATTTGGCCGAATTTTTGGTGTTGGTCCCCTGTGGTGGATGCTCGGTTTGATCCTATGGCTGATTTTTAGCTGGGCCCATTTGCAGATTGGCGGAATTCCGGCAGGAGTTTGGCTCTGGTTCTAGCCTCGAGCAGGCGAAGCGCCGCAAATGCTGACGGACCGATTCACCTTCTATTTGAATTGGACCACAAGATTCGCCAAATAGTAGTGGGGGTTTGAAGGAACGCATATGGACCTACCCCTGATCAGTGCAGCCCTTTTAGCGACGTCCTCTCCGTTGGCTTATGGAGAGGGGATTAAGCTTGCCCAGCCGGCCTCGACTTCGCCTGTAGTAACTGCAGATTCTAGTGAACAAGACAGCCGGCCTAGCGAGAATCCGCGTGAGAATAATCCAGGCGAAGACGCGACGCTCCGTGATGCTGGTCAAGAACAGGTAGGGGAACCTGTCGAAGAGGGAGACATTGTTGTCACAGCGGATTCCGAGGCGCGCAAGCGCGACCCTCTGGTTGACCTGAACGAGTCCACCTTCGCGCTCACCCAGGATGTCGATAAAGCCGTGGTTGTGCCAGTGGCTATCGCCTACAAAGAAGGGCTGCCTAAACCGGTCAGACGCGGGTTGAGAAACTTCTTCCGCAACCTTCTGGAACCAGTGAATTTCCTCAATTACCTGCTCCAACTCAAACCCGGCAAGGCGTTTGAAACTCTGGGGCGGTTCACAATCAACTCGACAGTCGGCGTCGCCGGATTGATCGACGTTGCCAATGAAAAACCATTCAACCTGCCATATAGGCGCAACGGATTCGCCAATACACTGGGGTATTATGGCGTCAGCCCCGGACCATTCCTTGTCTTGCCTCTGATTGGAGCAACTTCGCTACGGGATGTCTTGGGAAGCGGATTGGACCAAGCCGTACTTCCGATTGCCGTTGGTTCGCCCTTTAACAAACCTGAATATGGGATTCCCGCATATACGGTGAATTCGCTCGAATTTCGGATCGATTTCGACGAACGGCTTGAGGCAATCAATTCGAGTGACGACCCCTATTTCGCCTTGCGTGAAACATATCTCTGCCAGCGCGAAGCCGACATTGCCGCGCTCAAGAACCGGCCGCCGCCGCGCGATTGCAATCTTGAGGCGTTGCTCTCTGAAGGGCTTGAGGGAGATGCAAGCCAGCAGAGTCTGACGCTAGAAGGAGCGCTAGAGCAGACTGAAGATTACCCTGCAGAGACGCTGGAGACACGTGATAATGACGGCGTCGCGCAGCAGGAGCAGGAGCAGGAGCAGGAAATTACCGAACCGACCTTGGTGCCAGGGCCAGTTGTAGAAATCCCGTCGTCAATCACCCTTGAAAACGGGTGTGCGCTTCTCGAGGAGCGCGTCAATACCTTCCATGTGATCACTTGTTAGGTGCATCAACGCTTGCGTGTTGGCGGCCATCTCGAGAGCTGTATCATAGCTGGTTGAGCGCCCCTGTCGCATCAGGTTCTTGGCATGGCGCAGAGCATGCGGCGGCATTGCGGCAACCTTAGCGGCTATTGATTGCGCTTCTGCCATCAGGTCTTCTGGTGCGGCAACACGGCTGACCAGTCCCCATTCGAGTGCTGTCTGCGCATCGATCAAATCGCCTGTATAGAATAGCTCAGCCGCACGCGCTTCGCCAATCACCCGCGGCAATATCCAGGTTCCGCCATCGCCGGGCACAATACCCAGCTTCAGAAAGGTGACGCCGAATCTTGCCTTCTGCGAAGCGATACGAATATCGGCCAAGCAGGCAACATCGCAGCCCAAGCCAATGGCGGCTCCGTTAACCGCAGCAATCAAGGGCACGCGCAAGCCATAGAGCGAGCGCAAGACCTTATGGATATTGTCGCGATAGCCGTCTGAAATGCCCGGCGGCGTTCCGCCGAATGTACCGCTACGCTCCTTCATCGCCTTGATATCACCGCCAGCGCTGAAAGCCTTGCCCGCCCCAGTCAGGATCACACAGCGCACATCGAGGTCGGAATTGATCGCATCGCAGGCTTCCGCGAAGGCATCACCATCGCCTTTGGCGCCTAAGGGATTCATTATGTCCGGGCGGTTGAGCGTCAACGTAGTAACGTGTTCATTCCGGTCGATCTGCAGCATCAATATTCTCCAGGAATTCAAGCACAGCGCGCTCTGCCTCGTCGCGCCATGCCAATTCATGTCCGGCGCCGGGGAAGATGGCAAGCCGCGCAGAAGAATTTAGCTCTGCAAGCTGGTGCGAGTGGTGATGCGGGACAATGTTGTCCGCATCGCCGTGCAGCAACAATATCGGCGCATCAATCGCACCAATCTTCTCATGATTGGCAAAGCGGTCTTCCAGCAATTGGCGGACCGGAAGCCACCATACCCTCTCTGCAGCCACCTGCGGAAGGTTGGCAAAGGGTGAGATCAGCACGAGGGCAAGCGGCTGTGTCTCATGTGCCAAATGTGTGGCCACACCGCCGCCGATCGAATTACCAATCAGTATTACTTCGCTGGCTTCGACGCCACGCTCGGCAAGCCAGCCCAGTGCCGCACGGCCATCACGATAGAGCCCCTCTTCGCTTGGGCTTCCCGGATTGCCGCGATAGCCGCGATATTCGGCGGCGAGCACGCCATAGCCCGCCGGTGTCAATCGGTCGGTAGCCACGACCGA
>DMWU01000248.1 GCA_003483125.1 Erythrobacter sp.
TCACCTCGATGTGCTTGTCGTTGATCTTCACGCCCTGCAGTCGGTAAACTTCCTGGATTTCGTTTACGAGGTATTCGGCCAACGCCTCAATCCCCAGTACTTCCAGGATGTCATGCGGGTTAGGCGAACCGGAGATGAGCGTGTCGCCCTTCTTCACAAAGTCGCCTTCCTGAACGTCGATCACCTTGGTCTTGGGGATCAGGTATTCGACTGGATCCCCTTCCTCTGGAACGATCGCGATCTTGCGCTTAGCCTTATACTCGCGGACGAACTCGATCTTGCCAGAAATCTTGGCAATGATCGAAACGTCCTTGGGCATGCGTGCTTCGAACAGCTCGGCAACACGTGGCAGACCGCCGGTGATGTCGCGCGTCTTGGCGGCTTCGCGGCTCGCGCGTGCAAGAATGTCACCTGCCTGCACTTCCTGACCATCATCAACCGAAAGCGTAGTGCCCGGCGCCAACATGTAACGCTGTGCTTCGGTTTCCTCGCCCTTCTTACCCTTCTCTTCGCCGAGCAGGGTGAGGCGGGGACGCAGGTCTTCTTTCTTCTTACGACCGGTTGCGCGGTTTTCGGTAACTACGCGCTGGGCTATGCCGGTGGCTTCGTCCATCCGCTCTTCCAGGGTCGTACCTTCAACCAGGTCCTGATACTTTACCACGCCCGATTGTTCGGTGATGATCGGTAGAGTGAACGGATCCCATTCAGCCAGGCGATCACCTTCCTTCACCTTCGCACCATCCTTGTGCATCAGCACGGTACCGTAAGGCACCTTGTGGATTTCGCGTTCACGGCCTTCCTTGTCGATCACTGCCAGCTCGCCATTGCGTGCGAGTGAGAGGATGCGGCCTTTCTTGTCCGTGATGGTGGGCATGTCGCGATACTCGACCTTGCCGTCCGAAATAGCCTCGAGATGCGAGGTTTCGTTAAGCTGCGCCGCACCGCCGATGTGGAAGGTCCGCATCGTCAGCTGGGTACCGGGCTCACCGATTGACTGTGCGGCGATAACGCCGACAGCCTCACCGATATTCACCGGCGTACCACGGGCCAGATCGCGGCCATAGCAGGTTGCGCAAACGCCCTGTTCAGCTTCGCAAACCAGCGGAGAGCGGATCTTGGCAGACTGTACTTCTGCTTCTTCGATTGCCTTGACCATGGCTTCGTCAACCAAAGTGCCCGACTTCACGATCACATCACCGCTTTTCGCATCTAGCAGGTCTTCGGCAACTGTACGGCCAAGAATACGTTCGCCCAACGATGCGATGACCGAACCACCCTGAACGATGGCACGCATTTCAAGCGCATTGTCGGTCTTACAATCTTCTTCGACGATCACGCAGTCTTGCGACACATCAACGAGACGGCGGGTCAGGTATCCCGAGTTCGCCGTTTTCAGAGCGGTGTCAGCCAGACCCTTACGTGCGCCGTGGGTCGAGTTGAAGTATTCAAGAACGGTCAAACCTTCCTTGAAGTTCGAGATGATGGGCGTTTCGATGATCTCACCCGACGGCTTGGCCATAAGGCCACGCATACCGGCAAGCTGCTTCATCTGCGCTGGCGAACCACGCGCACCAGAGTGGCTCATCATATAGATCGAGTTGATCTCAGCCTCGCGGCCATCCTTATCGACCGGACGGGCCTTAATCTTGTCCATCATGGCATCGGCCACTTGGTCACCGCAACGGCTCCAAGCGTCGATCACCTTGTTGTACTTCTCTTGCTGCGTGATCAGGCCATCCTGATATTGCTGCTCATAATCAGCAACCAGCGCCTTGGTCTGGTCAACCAGCTTGTCCTTCTCGGTCGGAATGATCATGTCATCCTTACCGAAGGAAATGCCGGCGCGGAATGCGTGACGGAAGCCCAGCACCATGATCGCGTCAGCAAACAGTACTGTGTCCTTCTGGCCTGTGTGACGATAAACCTCATCGATAACGTCACCGATATCCCTCTTGGTTAGAAGGCGGTTCACGATGTCGAAGGGAACCTTGTGGTTCTTGGGCAGGCATTCGCCAATCAGCATACGACCGGGCGTAGTGACAAAGCGCTTCATCTCTACATTGCCATCTTCATCTGCCTGCGGGACGCGGGCGATGATCTTGGTGTGCAGCGTGACGGACTTGGTCTCAAGCGCCTGGTGAACCTCTGCCATGTCAGAGAAACGCGGCAGCTTTTCGATCTTGTCTCCGCCCTTTTCCTCGATGAATTCAGGCTCTTTCTCCTGACGTTCCATCGATAGATAATAGAGACCCAGCACCATATCCTGCGAAGGTACGATGATCGGCTTGCCGTTTGCAGGCGACAGGATGTTGTTGGTGCTCATCATAAGAACACGCGCTTCCAGCTGTGCCTCAAGGCTTAGCGGGACGTGCACGGCCATCTGGTCACCGTCAAAGTCGGCGTTGAAAGCTGCACAAACCAGCGGGTGAAGCTGGATCGCCTTACCTTCAATCAGTACCGGTTCGAATGCCTGGATACCGAGACGGTGCAGCGTCGGTGCGCGGTTCAGCAGAACCGGATGTTCGCGGATCACCTCATCCAGGATGTCCCAGACTTCCTTACGCTCTTTCTCAACCCACTTCTTCGCTTGCTTGAGGGTCATCGAAAGACCCTTGGCATCAAGACGGGCGTAGATGAACGGCTTGAACAGTTCGAGCGCCATCTTCTTGGGCAGGCCGCACTGGTGCAGTTTGAGCTCTGGTCCGGTCACGATGACCGAACGGCCCGAATAGTCGACGCGCTTACCCAGGAGGTTCTGGCGGAAGCGGCCCTGCTTACCCTTAAGCATGTCAGACAGCGACTTCAGCGGACGCTTGTTGGCGCCAGTGATCACACGGCCACGCCGGCCATTGTCAAACAATGCGTCGACAGCTTCCTGCAGCATACGCTTTTCGTTGCGGACGATGATGTCAGGCGCGCGCAGTTCGATCAG
>DMWU01000226.1 GCA_003483125.1 Erythrobacter sp.
TGGATCGATGGAGAAGTGCGACTGATCGAGCCCGCCGATCCTTCGATAAAAATACCGCATATGGGCTGGAACGACGTGGCTCTGCTGCCGCACGCACGAAACCATCCCGTGCTGGACGAGGGCGAAGCCTATTTCCTTCACTCTTATCATTTCGCTGCCAATAGCGGGCAAGATGTCGCGGCCATGACCGATCATGGCGAGGGATTGGTGGCCGCGGTCTCGCGCGGCAACATTCTGGGTGTGCAATTTCATCCTGAGAAGAGCCAGGCATATGGTCTTGCAATGCTCGACAGGTTTTTGAACTGGAATCCGAGATGATTGTCTTCCCCGCAATCGATTTGAAGGGCGGCGAGGTCGTGCGCCTTGCTGAAGGCGATATGGACCGCGCCACCATATACGGCGATGATCCTGCGGCACAGGCGATGATCTTTGCCGAGGCGGGTGCTAAGCATCTCCATGTGGTTGACCTCGACGGTGCATTCGCTGGCGAGAGCCGCAACTCGCAAGCGGTGAAAGCCATTATCGAACAGTTCCCGGGTTATGTGCAATTAGGCGGCGGCATCCGCAATGCGCAGGCGGTTGAATTCTGGTTCAATCTGGGCGTGGCGCGGATTGTGATCGGTTCCGCAGCCCTGAAGGATCCCGACTTCGTCACGGAAATGGCGCGCGAATGGGAAAACGGCATCGTTGTGGCCGTCGACGCCCGCGATGGCATGGTTGCGACTGAGGGCTGGGCTGAAGTTTCCGATGTACCGATCGCCGATATGGCGCGCCGGTTCGAGGATGCAGGCGTTGCCAGCCTGCTCTTCACCGATATTGGCCGGGATGGCCTTCTGAAGGGATGCAATATCGACGCCACGCTTGATCTGGCGCGGCGTACCGACCTGCCCGTGATCGCATCGGGCGGCGTAAAGGGGCTTGATGATATCCATATCCTCTCGCTCAATGCGCATGAGGGGATCGAAGGCGTGATTACGGGCCGTGCACTTTATGAAGGCCGGCTTGACTTGGCGGCTGCCATAGCGATGGGCGCGCGGACATGACCGTAAGAGCTCGTGTCATCCCATGCCTGGACGTTGCCGATGGGCGCGTGGTGAAGGGTGTGAACTTCGTCGACCTCAAGGACGCAGGCGATCCGGTGGAGCAGGCGCAGGCCTATGATGCGGCGGGCGCGGATGAGCTTTGCTTCCTCGACATATCGGCCAGCCATGAGGGGCGTGGCACGCTACTGGAAATTGTAAGTCGCACGGCCGAAGTTTGCTTCATGCCGCTGACCGTTGGTGGCGGGGTGCGCAGCGTCGAGGATGCGCGCGCATTGCTATTGGCGGGCGCGGACAAAGTCGCAATCAACAGCGCAGCGGTTGCGAGACCCGAACTTGTCAGGGAAATCGCCGAGAGAGTCGGTAGCCAATGCGTAGTTGCCAGCGTTGATGCACGCCGTGTGGTTCCGACTACTGGCGAGAAGGCACCCAAATGGGAAATTTTCACACATGGGGGCAGGAATCCCACCGGCATTGATGCCGTGGAATACGCAAAAGAGGTGGCCGATCTGGGCGCTGGCGAGTTGCTCGTTACCAGCATGGATGGCGATGGAACGCAGGAAGGTTACGACCTTGAATTGACGCGTACCATCGCCGATGCAGTGGCGATTCCGGTTGTTGCGAGCGGCGGTGTCGGCACTCTCGATCACTTGGTTGAAGGCGTGACCGAAGGACATGCAAGCGCCGTATTGGCCGCATCGATTTTTCACTTCGGCACCTATTCGATTGCTCAGGCGCATGCGGCATTGAGAGCCGCTGGCTTGCCAGCGCGCGGAGTTTGAACCAAGGTCAGGTCATGGACACGCTTCAACGTCTTGAACAGATTATTGCGGAGCGCCGCTCGGCCTCTTCCGATGAAAGCTATGTGGCGAATCTCAATGCCAAGGGCATCGAGAAGATCGCGCAAAAGCTGGGCGAGGAAGCGACCGAAACTGTGATTGCCGCGCTCTCTGGCACGCGGAAAGACTTGGTCAGCGAAAGCGCCGACGTGTTGTTTCACTTGCTGGTCTTGTTGGGCGCAAAAGAGATCCCGCTTGCCGAAGTATTGGCCGAACTGGACAGGCGGGAGGGCACATCGGGCCTTGCAGAGAAAGCGTCTAGAGCGCCGGAGGAATAGAAGCCATGCCAATCGATCCCACGCTTCCTTACGATGACGAAAATATCTTCGCGAAGATACTGCTCGGCGAAATCCCGTCAAACAAGGTGTATGAGGATGAGTGGGCGTTCGCGTTTGAAGATATCAATCCGCAGGCCGAGATTCACACTCTTGTGATCCCCAAGGGCCGCTACGTCAGCTGGGACGATTTTTCGACCAAGGCCAGCGCTGAAGAGATTGCGGGCTTCGTTCGCGCGGTGGGCGAAGTAGCCCGGGCCAAGGGATTGGTCGAACCGGGTTATCGCCTGCTCGCCAATATCGGTGCGCATGGCGGGCAGGAAGTGCCGCATTTACATGTGCATATCTTCGGCGGTCGGCCGCTGGGCCCGATGATCCTGCGCAGGTAAGACTCGCCTCCATTCGTCGAAAGTTTGATTCAGTCCGTCTTTGCGTGCTTTCCAGTGAATCCCCGCTGCGCTAAGGGCGGCTCATGGCTCAGCCCAACCTACCTGGCGGATGTTTCGACGGATCGCGGCATCTCTATGCCGTGCGGGTCTATTATGAAGACACCGACCTTTCCGGAATTACCTATCACGCCAATTACCTTCGCTGGTTTGAACGTGCCCGGTCTGATCTATTGCGTTTGCTGGAAATCAACCAGCGACAGGCTATCGAGACGGGCGAGGGTGCCTATGCCGTTGCTGATTTCCACATCAAATACCTGCGTCCGGCAAAGCTGGACGACGATGTAGTGATCGAAACCACCTGTAGAGAAGTTCGTGCCGCGAGTTGCCTAATGCACCAGCGCGCATACCGTGGTGACGAGTTGTTAAGCGAGGCGTCATTGCGTGTAGGCTTTGTTGCACCAGATGGCCGTCCGCGGCGCCAACCGCAGGAATGGCGCGATGCCTTCAAGGTCTTTATGGAAGAAAACCAAGTATGACATCACTTTCGATCTTGGCCGTCGCACCCGCCCGGCTCGATCCGCTGCAATTATTCTTGCAGGCCGATATCGTGGTCCAGGCGGTAATGGCCGGCCTGATGCTCGCCAGTATCTGGGTCTGGATGATCATTGTATCCTTTTCCCTGCGCATGAGGCGGCTTGAAACCAGCTCAATCGATTTCGAGGAGAATTTCTGGGAAGAGGAAGAGTTTGAAGGCCTGATTAGTGGGCGGGGACGCAGGGATATCCCGGCGGCCCGGATCGCGCAGCGCGGCCTGGAGGAATGGAAGCAATCGACAAGTGGCCAGCCGATAGATCGTGACGGAGCCCGCCAGCGCATTGCAGGCGCGATGGATAGCCGAGTTGCGCAAGAGGCTGACGATCTGGCCGAGAGGCTGAATTTCCTCGCCACAACTGGTGCGGTCGCTCCCTTTGTCGGCCTTTTCGGCACGGTCTGGGGAATCATGAACAGCTTCTTCCAGATTGGCATGCAGGAAAGCTCATCATTGGCGGTTGTCGCGCCGGGCATTTCGGAGGCCCTCTTTGCGACCGCGATTGGCCTGTTCGCAGCGATCCCGGCCGTGATTGCCTACAACCGCTTTAGCCACCGGGTGAACCGCTTTGAGGCGCGTTTGCATCGCTTTGCCGACCGGTTACATGCGGCGCTCAGCCGCGAATTGGAGCGCATCTAAAGGCAATGGGCCTAGCCTCTGTCGGTGGACGCACGCGTCGCTCGCGCCGCGCGCCCATGGCAGAAATCAACGTCACACCCTTCGTCGATGTGATGTTGGTATTGCTAATTATCTTCATGGTTACGGCGCCGCTCCTGGTTTCAGGCGTGCCGGTCGAATTGCCCGATAGCCGTGCCAATCCTGTCGACCAGACGCCCGACCAGGTAACAATTTCCATCGACTCCACTGGAGCCATTTTCATTGACGATGCCCGAATTCCTTCGGGGGGATTGCCAGATGCGCTTGCAACTATCGACCGCGGAAGCAGTGCCAGTGGTCCTGTAATTGTACTGCGCGGTGATCGTAGCCTTGATTATGGGCGCGTCATGGCGGTAATGGGAGAGTTGAACCGCGCCGGATTTAATTCGATTTCGCTGGTCACCAGCGGTTCATCGACGCCGCCATAGGCCGGGTGTCAGCTATGCGCGCATTCGCCTCTAACCGCGAGGAAAGAATTGGCCTTCTGGTCGCGCTCATCCTGCATCTGAGCGTAGTTGCCGCTTTCGTTATCCAGCCCATTCGTCAAGAAGTGCTAGAGGCCCCCGAAAGGATGACGGTGAGCTTGGTCAGCGATGTTGGGCTGACAGCGACTGCGCCTGATCCCGTGGAAGAGAGCCGGGCAGCTCTTGCGCCGGAACTGGCCGACGAAACGCAGGCAGCGGTGGCAGAGACGCAGCCGCAGCAATCGCGGGAATCTTCGCAATCCGCAGATCGATCGGCAATCACTGCTCCACGCCGGGAGAACCAGCCGTCAGAGCCCCAGCAACCGCGTTCTGAACAGATTGGTGAGAACTTCCTTGAAGGGGTGGGGTCCACCAGCGCAACGGATGACACGCGCATCCCCGCGTCAGAGATCGGTGCCAGCGCGCGCGCCAGCCTGGTGCAGCGCATTTCCCGCCAGATAAAGCCGCACTGGAACGCGCCATCGGGCGTGGATGCAGAGCTGTTGGTGACAGAACTGGCATTCGAACTGAATGAGGATGGTACGTTGAAATCGCGGCCACGTGTATTGCGCCAGTCAGGCATCAATGCTTCCAACAGGCCCCAAGCTTCGTTGCACGCCGAACGAGCGATACGTGCTGTGCAGCTCGCAGCTCCGTTCGGCCTACCGGATGAATATTACAACGCTTGGAAGTCGATCCGCGGCGCCCGATTTGATAGGAACCTTTCCAGATGAAGAAACTCGCAATTCTCCTCGCTTTCATCGCGTCCCCTTTGATGGCGCAAAATCAGGATTTGGGTTCTCCTGTTGCAGAGGGCGGCGAGGTCGAAACAATCGGCGCGGATGAATCCCAGGCTGAAGAAGGCGGGTTGAGCTTCACCGTCACCGACGAAAGCGATTGGGCCGATTTGGGCGTCGCAATTCCGGGATTTGCGACAGATCGCGATGTGTCCACACCAGCTAGCCGCGATGGTACAGGCGCATTGGGGCGCGAAATTGCGCGTGTGATAACTGCGAACCTTCGCAACAATGGCCTCTTCCAGCCAGTGGGCCCCGACAGCCTGCCGCAGCCAAGCTTCGCCCAGATCACCGATCCTAATTGGGGCACGTGGCGCGGCCGGGGTGCCGAGATGCTGGTGCACGGCTATGTCCGCGCGCGCAGCGATGGTCGGTTGATGGTCGGCTGTTACCTTTACGATGTCGCATTGGGTGATGAACTGGTTCGCGAAGGCTGGGTAGTTCCGCCTGCCGATTGGCGCCGCGCAGCGCATAAATGTTCTGACATTGTCTATTCGCGGCTGACAGGAGAGGATCCGTTCTTTGACAGCCGGATTGCTTATATTGCCGAAACCGGGCCTAAGGATCGGCGGGTGAAACGGCTTGCCATCATGGATAGCGATGGTGCCAATCATCGTTTCCTGACTTTGGGCAGCGCAACCGCACTCACGCCGCGTTACTCACCTGATTACAAACGCTTGCTCTACCTATCCTATGTAGACGGGAACCCGCGAATCTATGTTTATGACATAGGCACAGGGCGGCAGACTTTGGTGACGCAGAGCGCCAATCCCACCTTTGCCCCGAGATGGAGCCCCGATGGCCGCTTCATCCTCTATTCGATGGCTGTCGCCGGAAATACCGACATATACCGCGTGCCTTCGAATGGTGGGCGCAGCATCAGGCTTACCGATACGCCCGGAATCGATATTGGCGGATCCTATTCACCCGACGGGTCCAGAATCGTGTTCGAGAGTGACCGGTCCGGCAGCCAACAATGCTATGTGATGAATGCCGATGGTTCTAACCAGCGCAGGCTGACTTTCTTTGGCGGACGCTGTGCTACACCCGAGTGGAGCCCGCGCGGAGATCAGATTGCCTTCACGCGCATTGCAGGCGATTTCAATATTGCGGTGATGACGCCACAGGGGCGTAACCTTCGCGTGCTTACAAGCGGATGGCAAGATGAAGCGCCGACCTGGGCACCGAATGGCCGTATCATCCAGTTTTTCCGAACGCAGCGCAACAGCGGTCGGTCAGCGCTCTGGCAGGTTGACTTAACCGGGCGCAATGAAAGAAGGTTGCCGACGCCGGTGGATGCATCAGATCCGGCTTGGGGACCGATACTCCCCTAGAATTGGTTGGGGGCAAAAGCCGCAGAAGGTTCCTTCGGTGGCTCATCGTAAGAAGGATTGGATTATGAGATTGCGACTGAAAACTGGAATGCTGCTGGCGGGAACTGCCGCAATGGCGGCTTGTGCGCCCAAAGCCCCTGAAGTGTTGCCACCGCCGCCAGAGGCGCCGGCATCCACAGCGCCTACTTCGGCACCTGCACCGGCGCCGACGCCGTCAGGACCAACTGTAGGTAGTCAGACGCACTTCGAAAGTGCTGTGAACGGCCAGAATGTGATCTATTTCGATACCGATCGTTTCAACATCGATAGTGCTGACGCTGCAGCCCTGCAGGCCCAGGCGCAATATCTGGCACGCTACCCGCAAATCAGCATCACGGTTGAAGGCCACGCCGATGAACGCGGTACGCGCGAATATAACCTTGCGCTGGGCGAGAGGCGCGCCAATTCTGCAAAGAACTATCTTGTCGGCTTGGGCGTTGATCCGCGCCGCATTTCGACAGTCAGTTATGGCAAGGAACGCCCCGTTGCGCTTGGCTCAAACGAGCAGGCATGGGCGCAGAACCGGCGCGCTGTGAGCGTAGTCGTTAATTAGAAGGGCAGAATCGGAAGCTCAGGCAGGTCGGGCAGCAATTGTCCGGCCTGCAAGCCGAATTCTCCAAGATCGCCTTTGGACCGATCAAATCCAGACGGAGTATAGGTGAGCACCATGGCGGCCATGGCAAAGCTGGCAAATGCGCTAGAAGTCGCAAGCTGTTTGCTCATATTGCTCATCAATTCGCTTTTAAAATCAGAATGTTAAACCATTTTTGTACTGCAATGTGGTAATTCACGACATCGCATTAGCCCAGATAGCCATCTTCCATAAGGAAGCAAGCATCCCTAGACTGACAGCCATGAATTCAAGACGAACAACTTCGGGTATGGTGCGATGAGCCGTGCGCGCCGATCGAATGATTGGGGATTCCCCCGATGGCGTGGCTACGGCTCTTCGCGTGAGACCACCACTGTTCGTCTTTGCGACCGCCATGGCTGTGAGGAGAAAGGCGATTGCCCTGCCCCGAAATCGCCCAATAGTCCGGAGAAATGGTATTTCTGCCAGCGCCATGCTGCAGAATACAACGCGAAGTGGGACTATTTTGAAGGCCTCGACAAAGAAGAGGCTGCCCAGCGAGCCAAAGACGAACGACGTGACAATTCGGGTTACGCCGAGGCATCGCATTACGGGTGGAGCGGGCCAGGTGATGGCTCGCGCAGCGCGGACGAAATGCGGGCGCTGGAATTGCTGGGATTAGATGCCGACGTTGATTTTGCAGCAGTGAAGAAAGCATATCGTGCCCGGGCCAAAGAGGTGCATCCCGACGTAAAGCCCGGCGACGAAGAAGTAGCAAAGCAGTTCCAGGCCTTACAGATTGCTTATGAGGTGTTGCGGCAAGCCGAGGAGCGCCGCGAATGGAAAGGGTAGATTTGAATAGGTCTGGCTATCGCTCACCTATTGGAAAAGCAATCGATGGCATTGGATGGAGAGGGGCCTTCAAGGGGCCAAATGTTGGGCGCGACCCGATCTTCAACGCCTAAAATCGATCGTCGGGCTTGGATTATCATTCCACCAAGCGACATCAGTCCAAGGACGAACATCCACTTCATGCGTCCAGCAATTCTTCGGTTGTTGGGCCAGATGCCAATAGGTCTCGGCAATTTCTGCGGGGTCGATAACGCCTTCATCGCCTTTCGAAGCTTTGAAGGCTTCAAACTTATCGCCCATCATCTTGCCCAGTGTGTCTGGCGCATCAACGGCCCCGTCGACCACTATGTGTGCCACATGGATACCCTGCGGCCCGAATTCGGCATGGAGCGTCTGGCAGAGCATTCTACGCCCGCCCATCGCGGCTGCATGGCTATGCTGGCCCGCATTCCCACGGACTGCAGATGTGGCTGAGGTGACGAGCAATGTGCCCTTGCCGCGCTTTACCATTGCCGGGAACATGGCGTGGGCTAGGCGAAACACGCCGTAACATCCAAGACGCCAGCCCAATTCGAAAGTCCGATGCGGCGTATCGTGTAGCTTGCGCGTGCCGATCTGCGCGCCAAGATTGTAGAGCGCGCAATCGATCGGCCCGATATCGCGCTCGATACGCTCGACTAGTTCCTCGATTGATCCGTCGGCAGATGCATCGAGCAAGATACCAGAAGCCGAGCCGCCGGCATCCTCTATCTTACCTACAAGCCTCTGCAGCCCCTCCTCATCGCTGCGCCGCGCCAGCACTGCATGATAACCGCCCAAAGCGAAGCGTGCTGCGGTATTGCCGCCGATCCCAGCACCTGCGCCGATTACGAGGAATACAGGTTTGTCCGATGGCATGCAGCGCCCTCCTTTATAAGCAAGGGCGCTAACTTAATCGCGAGTTTAAACTTGTGCCAGTGCCTGATCGAAATCGGCGATCAGATCATCGGGGTCTTCGATGCCGATCGACACGCGCACCAAATTATCGGTAATGCCCAGCGCAGCCTTGCGCTCGTCGGGAACCGAAAGATGTGTCATCGCTGCAGGAAGGCTTGCCAATGTCTCGGTTCCGCCCAGGCTGACGGCCAATTTGGCAATAGTCAGGTTGTCCAGGAACCGGAAACTCTCAGCCTCACCGCCCTTGATGTAGAGCGAGAAGGTGCTTCCTGCCCCCGTACAATGGCGATCGAAAATGTCCTGCTGGGAGGGATCGCTGATGAAGCCGAGATAGCCTAGCCCTTCAACCTTGGGATGATCGCGCAGGAATACGCAGACCTTCTCTGCATTCTTGCCCGCTCGTTCCATGCGAAGTTCAACCGTTTCAAGGCTACGCATCAGCATCCAGGCAGTATTGGGATCGACAATGCCGCCCATAGTGTTCCTGAGAGCGCGAACGGGGTCCATCCACTTCTTGGCGCCTGAAATTCCGCCTGCAACCAGGTCCGAATGGCCACCGACATATTTGGTGAGCGAATAGACCACGATATCGGCGCCATGCATGAGCGGGCGCTGCCACAGCGGGCCTAGAAAGGTGTTGTCGATTGCGATCGGGCATGTCGCGTCCAACACCGCGCCGCGCGCGGCATTGACGGCTTCGATATCTACCAGCGCATTGGTGGGGTTTGCTGGGCTTTCGAGATAGATCATCGCCACCTTGCCGCCCTGCTTGGCAGCTTGGTCCTTCGCCTTTTCAAGAACTGCTTCGATTTCTTCCCTGCTCGCACCTGCAGGGAAATCGACATAAGTCACGCCGAACTTACTCAGCACCTTGGCGACGAAGCCCTCGCTGGCTGCATAGAGCGGCCCGGAATGGACCATCACATCGCCCTGGCTGACATATGCGAGCATCAGGATGCAGATCGCTGTCATACCACTGGAGAAGGCGAGCGCGTCTTCCGCGCCGTCCCAGATTGCCAGCCTGTCTTCCAGAATTTCCTGGTTCGGGCCGTTAAAGCGCGAATAGACGAGGCCTTCTGCGCCCCCTTCGCGCTTGCCCGTAATGCCTTCAAAGTGCCGCTTGCCCGCCGCTGCATTTTCAAATGCGAACGTAGAGGTAAGGAAGATCGGCGCCTTGAGCGAACCTTCGGACAGAGCGGGGTCATAGCCATGGCCCATCATCAGGGTCGACGGTTTGAGCTCGCGTCCGCCAATCGTGGTTTTTTCCGGCTTGGGCTTGCGACGTGGAGTGGGTGTATCGGTTGCGTCGATCGCGTCGGTCATGGAAACCTCCCTTATCTGGGCGCTGCTGGAATGCCTTGAGGCAGCGCCCGCAACGCTCCTAGGAAGGCAGGAGCTGACTGGCTTCTTGCAGGCCACCCGTTCCTAACCTCCGCAGGGACGCAACTGCACCGCAAGTGTGTTTTCGGGCCGCGACTTACAGCGAAGCGTACAGGGCTTCAACCGGTATCAGATGAAATCAACCGGTAATTCCGGCTACAGTCCAGACCAAGCCCACAATCAGGAATATGCCGATCAGGTCGAGCACAAGACCCGCCCCGACCATGCGTTCAATCTTGATCCGACCCGTGGCCCAGGCAATCGCATTTGGCCCGGTGCCAGCGGGCAACATGAAGCCCCAACTTGCTGCGAGGGCAGCAGGCATGGCCAGCAACATCGGGTCTGCGCCCAGCGCCACAATCAGCGCTGCAACAACCGGTATGATCCCGCTGGCGGTCGCAACATTGCTGGCAAATTCGGTGATCAAAACCACCATGCCGACAATCGCTAGCGCAACAATGGGAAGGGGTACGGCCTCTAGTGGCAATAGGGCGTTGCCCAGCCAGTCGGCGAGGCCGGAGGATTGCATACCCGCTGCGAGCGCCAGGCCACCGCCAAACATCATGATCACACCCCATGGCGCTCGATCGGCTTCTTTCCAGACAAGAAGTGGTCGTCCCGTCCCATCAGGCAACAGGAACAGCAAGAGTCCCGCGATTATTGCAATCGTCCCATCGGTCCACGATCCTTCTGGCAGGTAGGGCAGTACAATTGGCCGCGTCATCCAAAGGAGAAATGTTATCGCCACCACTGGGACCAACCGCTGTTCCGGTATCGTCCATTTAGCATGGGTATCGATAGCATCGCGCGCCGCGCCAACGTCAAACGGATGCGTTCTGACCTGCTGCACCTTCGCGATGATCCAGGCTGCTAGCGGTACGCCAACGATCACGATAGGCAGTCCGTAAAGAGTCCATTCGGCAAAGCTGATTTGCAAGCCGATCATCCGGTCTAGCAAGCCCACGGCAATAGCGTTTGTGGGCGAACCGACCACCGTACCAAGCCCGCCGATACTCGCCGCAAAGGCAATCCCCATAGGAAGTGCACCGGCCAGGCCCTGGAAGTCACCTTCCTTTGAGCCGCCGCCCGCCAGCACCGCCAACGCCATCGGCATCATAATGAGCGATGTCGATGTATTGGAAATCAGCATCGAAAGGAAAGCGGCACTGATCATGAAGGCCAACAGTAATCTCGCCTGCCCGCCTCCTGCTCCCACCAGCCTCAATATCGCAAGGCTCAGGCGCCGATGCAGCCCTGTGCGTTCGATTGCCAGGGCGATGAACGCACCGCCAAGGATCAGGAAAAGAATGGGAGAGTAGTAATTGCTAGCTGTCTCGCGCGCGCTCGAAACTCCGGCAAAGGGCAGGACTAGAAAGGGCAGCAATGCCGTGGCAGTAAGAGGAATCGCCTCGGTCATCCACCAGGCGGCCATCCACACTACCAGCCCGGCGACAAGCCATGCTTCCTGTGGCATTCCGGCGGGTGGAGTCGTGAAAGTGGTCGCCGCAAAAACCAACGGGCCCACTATCAGGCCAATCCGGCGCGCAGTCATGCAGTTCCCCCTGCCAAACAAATACTAGGCTTGGGCGTAACAAGCCTCACCACATTGTCAAAAGCTCAATATGAAAATTGTTACTGAACTTCGTTTGACACAGGGTCTTCGCCTGGAAGCTGGATATCATTGAAAATGACGGTTCCGGTTCTGCCTTCGCGCAGAATCTTTTCAAACTTGCGCTGTTGCTCGCTCAGCAGACGTGCCATGCCTTGCGGCACCCTGAAAGAAATTTGGGTGCCATCTCTCGTAACATTGGAATAGCTCGGCTCGCGCACACCTCCTGCCATATCGGCAATGTCTGCTTCAGCGATAACTGCTTCTGATCGTGTGGTATTGGCCAGGACTTCAGCCACATCATCCTTGGCATATTGCGCAATGTGGTTACGCAGATCTTTTTCCCAGTCCGTGAAATAGAAATTGCGCGCTTCTTCATAGATCGTCGAGACCTGTAATCTATCACCCCGCTTCTGTGCGCCACGCAGCGAGTTGATGAAATCGGTGGCTCCACGTTCGAGCAAACGCCCGACATTGTCAGAATTGAACGCGTCGCCCTGGATCGAAGGCCCACCAATATCGCCGCGCCAGAAACCGTAGATGACCTTGGGGTCTTTCCAGTTTGGATATACGATTTTCGTGCGAATATCCTTGGGGCTTAAACGCACGCCCTGCACCGTGATGAATCTGGCGTCATCTAGGGGCACTCCGTCAATCATGATTTCTCGAGGCTGGCGCACTGGCCAATTAAGGGCAATCTGCTCAACCAGCGCGACATTGTGCAGGTTGATCCAATAGGCGAGCTGTTCATTGCGCCCCAATTGGTTGATGTTTACGGCAGCACCGGTTTCTTGCAGGTCTAGTCGATACGCACTGAAAGTAGCTTTCAGATCGGCATCGAAGAAGGAAAACAACACACGATTGCCTTCAAGTCGATAGCGTGAATCGTGCCCATACATCCGGCGTGATCCAAGACCTGGATCTGGCCGTCCGGCAGTTTCGCGCAGGGACCGCCCCATGCGGAAGACAACATAGCTTAGTACATCGTCCCAAACCGCGTAATCGATACGATCCCTATTGGGTTCAGCTGTAGGGGTAAAGCGGGCGAATTGGCTATTGGTCGTTTGCAGCGACGAATCGTGCGGAACCAACTCAGCCTCTTGGGCGATTGCAGTCGAAGCTAAAGCGGCAGCGCCAGCGCACACCATGAATTCGGTCAAAAATCGTGTCTTCATCTTTCTGACCCTGAGTTCAAGGGGGGGACAATACGAGCGACATGTGGTTTTTTCACTCTTTGCCGCCTGCACTCAGTGGTTAATGTCATTGATCCAATATGCAGCCGATTTCAATATTTTCGGTCGAAGGCGGAAAGCCGTTCGTCGATCTAGTAAGATCGCGCATTGTGTTGCCCAATCCTACTTTGGGGCGAGCACCATCAACATTTGCCGGCCTTCGAGGCGCGGAAATGCCTCTACCTTGGCGATCTCTTCGACGTCTTCCTGCACGCGGCGCAACAGATTCATACCCAACTCCTGGTGAGCCATCTCACGCCCGCGGAATCGCAGCGTGACCTTTACCTTGTCGCCATGTTCGATGAACTTGTTCACATTGCGCATCTTCACGTCATAATCATGCGTGTCGATATTGGGACGCATCTTGATCTCTTTGATATCCTGCGTCTTTTGTGTCTTGCGCGCGGCATTGGCCTTTTTCTGAGCTTCATACCGATATTTGCCGACATCGAGGAATTTTGCCACCGGCGGGTCTGCATTTGGTGATACTTCGACCAGGTTCAGGCCCACATCTGTGGCCTGTTCGATTGCTTCCCTAGTATACATCACGCCAAGGTTTTCACCTTCGTGATCGATTACTCGAACTTTTTCGGATTGAATGAAGTTATCGTAGCGAGGGCCGCTTTTGACGGGCGGGGCCATCGAACGCCGAGGTGGACGGGCTATGTTTTTTCTCCTGATACAGCCGAGATTCTATGGGCGCTATGTAGGGATAAAAGGACGGAAGCGCTAGGGGGATGCGTTATGCCGCCTCGCGCCACAGCGGGAATTGCGCCAGCCTGTCTTTTACCGGCAACACTGCATCGATCCGGCTGGTTGGTTGCAGCGCACCTAGAATCGCTGGATCGTCCGCGTCCATGCCGCCGGTATAAGCGCCAAAAGCTGGCAGGATCATTCGGCTGTTCCCGGCCTCATCGCGCGCGACAACAGCGCAGGGGCGCGAAATACTGCGCTCACGCACACGCACTCGCATCTTCGGGTGGAAATGACCAGAGAGTTCTGGACGCGTTTCGCCTGCAACCGCTTCGTGCCGCAGCAGAATGCCACCAATTTCTAGCTCTTCCGCAATCGATCCGCCCAAGACGCCTCGCAATTCCTCGTCGTGATTACCCGTGATCCAAACCCAATCAAGAGAGCGGGTAAGCGCATCGAGCATGCCTGCCGCATATGGCTCCAAACGTGATTCGCCAGCATTATCGTGAAAGCTATCGCCTAGCGAATAGACACGCCGCGCACCCGTTTCGCGCACAGCATCGGCAAGCCTGGCCAGCGTTTCGCGACTGTCATAGGGCGGCACCATCTGGCCATGGGCAGCGTAGAAGCTGCCCTTTTCGAGGTGCAAGTCCGCCACCAATATCGCCTTCTCACGTGGCCAATAGAGCGTTCGCGTAGGGGTGAGCACCATCTCCTCATCACAAAACTGCATTTCAAAGTGCTTCTGGGCGAACGAAACGTGAACCATTCATCACACTTGCCGCGCTAGGTCAGCTTTGGCAAGGGGGCAAACATGAGTGATTGGACAAAGCAAAACGAGCTGGCCAAAGGCTGGTTTGAGGAATTGCGCAATAAGATCTGCGCCGAGTTCGAGGTAATCGAGCGCGAGGCAGGCTCTGACGCAAGTTTCGAATATGATAGCTGGACTCGCGAGGAAGAAGGTAACCCCGATCCTGGCGGCGGCACGCGCGGGCTAATGAAGGGCAAGGTATTCGAAAAGGTAGGGGTCAATGTCTCGACCGTGCGTGGTAACTTCGCGCCCGAATTTGCGGGGACGATCAATGGGGCGAGCGCGGAGAATCCCGGTTTTACCGCTACAGGGATCAGCCTTGTGGCGCATATGGCAAATCCGCATGTGCCCGCAGTGCATATGAATACGCGTTTTCTCACTACCCAGGCCGCTTGGTTCGGCGGCGGAGCCGACCTCAATCCGCCGCTCCCCTATGAAGAAGATACAGAAGAATTTCATGCCGCATTTCGCGCTGCCTGCGCGGGGCATAACCCGACCTACTATGATCGCTTTAAGAAATGGGCCGATGAGTATTTCTTCATCCCGCATCGCGGAGTTGCGCGCGGCGTAGGAGGTGTTTTCTACGATCATTTAGAATGCGATGACGATGCGGGTTTTGATCGGAATTTCGCCTTCACGCAGGATGTGGGCAAGGCGTTCCTCGATATCTTTCCCAAACTGGTCCGGCGCCGCATGGAGATGGAATGGAGCGAGGCTGAAAAGCGCCAGCAGCTCGAATGGCGCGGGCGCTATGCCGAATTCAACCTCGTCTATGATCGTGGCACATTGTTCGGACTCAAAACCGGCGGCAATGTCGATGCCATCTTGATGAGCCTGCCGCCAGAAGCGGTCTGGAGCTGATCAGTCCTTGTCGTCTTTGGGTGCATGGACCCGCACCCAGTCGACCAGCATGGCAATCTCGCCCGTCTTGATCATTTCAACCGTATCCTCCGGCACACCAATATATGGCTTCTCAATGCCGTTGGTCTTGAGCGGATAGATCCCACCAACTGCGAAGTTCAGAATAATATGCTTGGGCGTGTCAAATCGCCATTTGCCGTAATATTCGACCATCGGGCGGGTGACGCGGTAGATAAGCTGCCCATCCACCTCGAAGTGGATTTCATCTGCGGCCCATTCCACAGCGTAATTGTGCCAGTCGGTGACATCCAGCCCTTCTGGGAAGAAGAACTTGTTCACCAGCGGTGTCTCACCTGAATATCCCGGACCATGAAGGGCGACGCCGATCCAGTCTTTCTCGCCAACATATTCCATAATGTCGATTTCGCCCGTGTCCGGCCATCTGCCATTGCCGAGCAGCCAGAATGCCGGCCAGACGCCAATGGCATCGGGCATACGGATGCGGGCCTCTGCCCTGCCATAGGTGAAATCGAATTTGCCTTTGCTGTTGATCCGGCCCGAGATGAAATTTGCATCTCTTTCAATGCCCATATCAACTCCGGGCCTTAACAGCGGGCGTAAGATCAAGGCACCGCCGTCGGCACCATCGATGCCATCAACAACCCTTAAGACCGAAGGATCGTCAACATAGGCCTGCTCTTCGCGGTTCACCCAGAAATCAGGGCCAACAACGTTCCACTTGTCGCGATCCAGTGCGCTGGCATTGAACTCATCGGCAAAGATGACTTCTCGCTGCGGTTCTCCATCTTGCGGCTTTGACGGCTCTCCGGCCAGACTTGTTGCAGCGGATGAGAGGGCAAGAATTGCGGCGGTCGCCCGAATTGAGATTGCCATTTTTGCCAGCATGCGGTCCTCCCTGAGAACACTCACAACTAGCAGCCGGCATGCTTTTGTCCATATCATGCAATGCAATCTCGAATGACTCGATTTTGCATTGCAAAAAACGACACTAGGCCGCACATTTAGGTGCAATGCTGCGCCAATATGAACTTGTTGAACGGGTCCTTGGATATGACCCCAACGCCGACGAGGCGGCGCTTAATCGCGCCTATGTCTATACGGTGCAGAAACACGGCACACAAAAGCGTGCTAGTGGCGATCCTTATTTCTCGCATCCGGTAGAGGTTGCAGGTCTAATGACCGACCTGCAGCTCGACCAGGAAACCATCATCACTGCGCTGCTGCATGACACGGTCGAGGATACGTTGGCGACGATCGAGGATGTGGAGGCCAATTTCGGAACGGAAATCGCCCGGCTTGTCGATGGTGTAACAAAGCTCTCCAAGATCGAGTCGATGGCAGAGGATGAACGCGCTGCTGAAAATTTGCGCAAATTCCTGCTGGCGATGAGCGAGGACATCCGTGTGCTGCTGGTGAAGCTGGCGGACCGGCTGCACAACATGCGCACGCTCCATTTCATTAAATCGCCCGAGAAGCGCCAAAGGATCGCGCGCGAGACGATGGATATCTATGCCCCGCTGGCAGAACGCGTGGGCATGTATGAGTATATGCGCGAGATGCAGCTTCTAGCTTTCGAGCAGCTTGAGCCAGAGGCACATGCCACGATCACAAAACGGCTGGCCGAATTGCGCAATAAGGATGGCGGGCAGGTCGATGCCATTGCGCTCAAGATCAAGCAGGCGCTGGCCGAAAGCGGGCTAAAGGTCGAGGTTTCTGGCCGCGAGAAACACCCCTATTCGATCTGGAAGAAGATGGCGGAACGTCATGTCAGCTTCGAACAGGTCACTGACATCATGGCCTTTCGCGTGATCTGCGAGAATGAGGACGAATGTTACCGGGCCCTGGGCGTTTTGCACCAGACATGGCAATTCCTGCCAGGCAAGTTCAAGGATTACATTTCGACGCCCAAGAACAATGGGTATCGCTCGCTCCATACCTCGTTGATGTATGAAAACTCGATGCGTGTTGAGGTGCAGATCCGCACCCGCGAAATGCACCAGCGCAATGAATTCGGACTGGCTGCGCATTGGGCCTATAAACAAGGCGAACGGCCCGATGGCGCAGTGGGCTGGCTGCGAGATCTGATCGAAATTGTCGATGCCAGCCACGATGCAGAGGAACTGCTCGAGCACGCAAGGTTGGCGGTTTACCAGGATCGCATATTTGCTTTCACGCCCAAGGGTGCCCTGTTCCAACTGCCGATCGGAGCAACACCGGTTGATTTCGCCTTTGCTGTCCACACGGACCTTGGCGCGCGGGCTGTAGGCGCTAAGATCAACGGCCGGCATATGCCCTTACGTACGCCCCTGCAAAACGGGGATGTTGTCGAAGTGATCAAGGGCAAGAATGCAGAGCCGCAGCTGTCCTGGCTAGGTTACGTTGTCACCGGCAAGGCGCGCGCGGCAATCAGACGGGCGGTACGCCTGAAAGAGCGCGAGGAAGTGGCGGAAATTGGCCGCAAGCTCTTTGACGGGATCGCTAGTCGCGTGCCCGCGCGCATCGGCAAGAAGGCGATCCGCGATGCTGTGAAGCGGCTGGAGCTGATCGACGAAGATGACCTGATGTTCCTGATCGGCGCCGCAAGGATCCCGGATCGCGATGTGATGGAAGCCCTGGTACCGGGTTGCACTGCTGAAATCGACGAGAATGAGGATTGGGCCAAGAGCGGGCCTTCCATCTCTATCCGTGGGCTTACGCCCGGC